>JAZRJO010000191.1:0-8845 GCA_045645825.1 Acetatifactor sp.
GCTTATCCTTTTTAATGATCATCTCTTTGGCTTTGGCTTCAGACAATTCATATTTTTTCATGATACGCTTCACTTTACACTCTTCATTGCCGTAGATAAAAAGATGTACGCAGTTCTTGTAATCAGCCAGCGCATAATCAGCACAACGGCCTACGATCACGCAAGGCTCCTCGTCTGCAATCTTCTTGATCGTATCAAACTGTGCCAGAAAAACCTTATGGCTGATCGGCATATCTACAAAGGATGAAGCATTATATCCGAAAGAATAAGTGTCCATGACCAAATTGTACAGGAAGGAGTTGGTCGGTCTCTCATCATGATTCTGAATCATCTCCTCACAAAATCCACTCTCCTGTGCAGCTCTGGTAAGCAATTCTTTATCATAACATTTAATACCAAAATATTCAGCTACCTTTTCCCCGATTTCTCTTCCTGCTGATCCAAACTGACGTCCAATTGTAATAATCGTATTCATATACACACCCTGCCTTCTGTCTTAGTATAAATGTGGAGTATCTGAAATACTTATCTACATCTATCTAAGTACATTATACGTCATTTTTTTCGAAAAAACAACTTATATTTTCGAAATTTTAGGGCTATTTTTATAATTTTGTTTAAAACATATAAAAGTTGTCCGATTATTCGTCATTTCCGACAATCATTCTCCAAGAATTCTTCGAGCGGCTTCTAAGCCGGTAGGCGTAACGGCTAAACCACCAAATGCAGTCTTACGAAAGTGATCAAAGCGATAAAACTTCCAATAAATGCGTAAAATAATCCGGTAAAGGAGCATCAATTTCAACATATACTCCAGACACAGGATGGATAAATCCCAATACTTTGGCATGCAGTGTTTGTCCTTGCAGTACAAAAGGACTTTTTCGGTTGGAATAAACTTCATCCCCAAGCAACGGATGACCGATACTCGCCATGTGTACACGGATCTGATGAGTTCTTCCGGTTTCCAACCGACACTCTATATACGTGTAATCCTTAAAACGCTTGAGCACCTTATAATGGGTTACTGCGTGCTTGCCGTTCTTCTCATTGATAGCCATCTTCTTACGGTCTGTTGGATGGCGGCCTATCGCTCCCACAATGGTCCCCTGATCTTCTTTCAACGATCCGTAACAGATAGCATGATAACATCTGCGGATACTGTGCTCTTTCAACTGCTCCGCAATACAATTATGAGCCGCATCATTTTTACACACGATCACTGATCCTGTAGTATTCATGTCAATTCTATGAACAATTCCGGGACGCATGACTCCATTAATTCCGGAAAGTTCACTGCCACAGTGATACATAAGCGCATTTACTAAGGTACCACTGTAATGTCCGGCTGCAGGGTGAACTACCATTCCTTTGGGTTTATTCACTATCACAACCGACTTATCTTCGTACAAAATATCTAAGGGAATATTCTCCGGCTGAATATCCGGTTCCACAGATTCGGGAAGGCAAAATTGTACATCATCATCTGCTTTTACACGGTAACTGCCTTTCACAACAATTCCATTTACCCTGACCTGACCATCTTTTATAAGCTTTTGGATAAAAGAACGTGATAAAGAATCGATAAGCAGACTCATGCACTTATCGATTCTTTCCTCTTCCATCTCTTCTGTAATCTGAAATCGAAATTCTTCCATGATTACTTTTCCCTCTTATTTAAAAATTCCAGATCCTCTTCCTTGTATACAAACAAAAGTAGCACAAAAACAGCTATTGTGGCCACTACCACATAAATATCCGCAACATTAAAGATAGGATAATCAATCAAAACAAAGGATATAAAATCCACCACAAAATCCAGACGTATCCGGTCCATCATATTGCCAAGGCCTCCTGCAATGATTGCAGAAGCCAGTATGTGAATCACAAAGTATTTCTTCTGATCAGGCAATCTGATCAAAAAGTAACAGATGAAAGCCATAAACACAATCCCTACTGCCACCAGAAAAAACTTCTGATTCTGCAACATACCAAAAGCCGCCCCCCGATTCTCCAGATAGTCAAGCTCTAACACTCCATCTATCAGGACATAGGCTTCCTTCCCCTTCAAACACACTACTGCCAGATGTTTGGTAAACTGGTCAAATGCCAGTAACAAGGCTGCGATCAGCACATCCATACACAGTAGCTTTGCTTTATATTTACTCATAGGCATCCTCTTCACTGAAATAAATTTCCTTTACAGCTGCCAGGATCTCTTCTTCCGTTACAGAACTGTCTATCACAGCTTTACCGATCTTCTTTAGCAATACAAATTTAATCTTGTCGCCTTCCACCTTCTTATCTGACTTCGTTAAACTTACGATCTCATTAGGATCAATATCCTCCACTGTGATCGGCAGATAGAAAGGAACAAACATATCCCGGATCTCGTAATACTCTTCCATGCTAAGAAGCTCTTTCTTCCATGAAATATAAGCAGCCGCAACAGCCCCCAGCGCCACACACTCACCGTGATACAATGAAAAGCCCTTAGCTTTTTCAATGGCATGTCCGATGGTATGACCAAAATTCAAAAGTGCTCTGTCACCTTCCTCAAAGGGATCCTTCTCTACCACCAGCTTCTTCACTGTACAGCTTCTCATGACCATTTCTTCCATAACGTCCAGATCCCGCTCACAGATCTCATACATATTGGAAATCAGCCATTCATAAAACATGGCATCCTTGATCAGACCATGCTTCATTACCTCAGCAAATCCGGCGAAATACTGTCTATCATCCAGACTTTTCAGAACAGACATGTTCATATATACCAGTCTGGGCATCTTGAAAGCGCCTACCATATTCTTATATCCATCAAAATCCACACCGGTCTTGCCACCGATGCTGCTGTCACACTGTGCCAGCAAAGTAGTAGGAATCTGGACATAATCAAGGCCTCTCATATAGGTAGCCGCAACATAACCGGTCACATCACCGGTCACACCACCACCCAGTGCAAGCAGCATGTCTTTTCGTCCGAAACCTTCTTCAATCAAATATTGATAGATACCTTTTACTGTATCAAGTGTCTTATTCTCTTCACCTGCCGGAAAATCGTAAATACATACCTTACGACATTTTCCCTCTAACTTCTCCTTCACAGCCTCCCCGTACAGCTGATTCACATTGGAATCAGTAACGATACAAAGCTTCTTCTCAGAAGCTCTCAGTGCATCAAGTTCATCCCATAACTCTTCAAAAGACTGGGTAAAAACAATGTCATAGCAAGGTTTTTTATTAAAAAGAACAGGTAATCTCTGTGCCATATTTATCCGGTTTCCTTTCCCAACTTCTTACATTCCGCTGTCAATGGGACCTGCATCAAATGCACCACTTAAGATATCCTGGAAGTCTCCTGAGATATCCACAGAAGAAGGGGTAATGATAAATATGTAGTGGGAAATCTTCTGCAGATTACCACCGATGGCAAAACAGGATCCGGATGTAAAGTCAATAATTCTCTGGGCCATATCTACTTCTAATCCTTCCAGATTCAGCACAACAGTCCTATTGGCTAAAAGTGTCTCCGTGATTTCTCTGGCTTCCTCCACGCTTGTAGGCTTGATCACACACACCTCCATGCCGGAACCACCCTGTACTCTGCGGGTAGCAGGCTGACGCATCGGTGTTACCTTGGGCTGTGCAGCCTTCTTAGGCACATACTCTTCATAATCATCTATTTCACGTATCTTGGAAGAAGTCTTGGAAGATGCCTTCTTAACAGGAACTCCTACTTCCTGTTCTTCAACATAGTAGTCTTCATCATAATAGTCTTCTTCACCATCGTTTAGCTTCATAATATTTAAAAACTTGTCCATCACGCCCATCGTATTAGCTCCTTTCAAAAGCTCTTTTTATAATCTCGTTCTCCAAATATACCGGTGCCCACTCTGACATAAGAAGCGCCTTCCTCTACTGCCACTTCATAATCACCGGTCATTCCCATGGACAACACTCGCATACTAACATTATCAATGTTTTTGTGCTCTATGTCAACTGCTAATTGCTTTAATTTTGAAAAATATTTTCTATTTTCCTCAGGATTCTCTACAAAGGGAGCAATTGTCATAAGTCCTTTTACCCGGATTCCCGGAAGACCCGCTATATGACTGACAAGTTCCCACGCTTCTTCCATAGTGCTTCCGAATTTCGTCTCTTCCTTAGCCACATTGACTTCCACTAAAATATCCACTGTCACGTTTTTCTTAAGCGCTTCTTTGCTGATTTCCTCTGCAAGACGAATAGAATCCACACTATGGATCAGATACACTTTATCCACAATATATTTCACCTTATTGCGCTGCAAATGACCGATCATGTGCCAGCGGATGTCCTTTGGAAGTACTTCTGCCTTTTCCACAAGCTCCTGCACCTTATTCTCTCCAAAGTCACGCATACCACATTGATAAGCTTCCTCCAAAGCAGAAACAGGTTTTGTTTTACTGACAGCGATCAGCATCACATCATGTGGGTCACGTTCCACCCTATTGCAGGCTTTCTCTATATTCTTTTGTACCTGCTTGATATTCTCCTGAATCATAGGCCTTCTCCCATCTTCTATTCATAAATAAACTGATCCGCATCTACGCTGTCCGCATTCAGTACAATATTATCATACACATTCAGACCATATCTTGTATTAGATTGCACGATCGCATATTCATCATTCTGGGCCAGGATATGAATCTCTCGAAAGTCCGCATAACCCTTATTCATATTATAAACCCCGATCAACGTAGCACTTTTACTGACTATATAAGTCTCCTGAGAATCAAGTTTCAGCAAAACATCTCCTCTTCCCAGAATATCCGTATCCAGATAATATTCTTCTGTCTCTTCATCGTAAGAATAGACCTCAAGCTCCACACGTTCACTTGAAATGGTGCCATCCTCCAGATAAGTTTGCCTCATACCCCCGGCTCTGCTTGCATCTTCAGCCAACACAAAATCCTTTGGCACCAGGAAAAACTCTCGTTGGGCTATTGCAGAGTTGGGAATCTTAAGTCCTGTCTCTTCATCCAGGATAAGCTCGATTTCCAGGAACCGCTCCGACACAAAAGTAATCATAGAATTATTCAGACCAAGCTGTGCATAAGTATTGCCATCACTATTATGAAGCAATTTCACCGAAGCCCAGGATTCATACTGATTTTTCAGGAATCTTACTTTTACATACTCCTCTTCTAAAAGCCTCGCTCCAAAGTCTGCCTCAACAGGTATCACAACAGACCAGTTCTCATCAGTGGACATTTTATATGCCGGATCACCAACTGCCGCAAGACTTGTGCCCAGTAGTTGTGTCTTGCGGTATAGTTCTTTCGCCTCGTCAGTTACCTCCTCTGCTTCATCATAGACCACACGCTTCTCGAAGATATCTGATGTCACCTGTTCCGGCAAAAGAGATTCATAACCATCTATCCAGTAAGTTATTACACCCGTATCCGGCGCATAAAAAGTCTTTATCGTTCCCATACCAGCACTGCCTTCTTTCAGATTGGCAAGCATGTCCGCATTAGCCAGCTTGAGAACAGTACCTGAGATAGAATACTTAAAATCATAAGCCGAGCTGAAGTTTTGTTGGTCAAATCCGTGCATAAAATTCACGATCTCATTTCGAAACTCTGCCAATTCAGCGCTGCTCAAGCTATTCTGCCCCTGATAAATGCTTTCCATATGCTCATTAAGCCGTCCGGTCTCATCGATGGTAAATACCATATCTCCTTTTGCCGCCCGTTCTCCTTCTCGGAGATAATAATTGATATAACCGGCAGCCGGCACAGTAACGATAGACTCATTCCTAAGTGCAATACCCCGGAAAATGGTGTTGGTGGACAGCGATCCCTCTTTCACCTCATAAGGTTTGGGAGGACTGTATTTGAAATATCCCACTACAAAATAAGCCACATATATAAACACTGCGCTGAAAATGATCATACCAATATTCAGATTCAGCGGCTTTCTGTATTTTTTAATTTTTACCGGCTTTCCGCCTTTCTGTGCTTTTCTATGCGCCAAGCCCTTTGCCCCTTTCTCCTACTGCTCAATACTTGGAAAAAGCCTCGGGAAGCATCCGAGGCTCTTATCTGCATGAATCAATTCAATAGTATGTTTACACTTATAAGGAAATAATAACGTTCTTCTTGACTTCTTCAGGAAGCTCGTTCTCATCCATAGAAACACTCAAGACAAAGTCTACCTTAAAAGCATCACTCATCTTCTCAAGTTTTACGATGGTAGGCACGATATCAGCACCTTCAAGACATGCGATCTTCAAAAAGCTGTCAAAATACATCTGCTGCAGATCATGATCCTGCGAAAGAATACCACTGATAAATCCAAGGAATTCATCGCTATTGTCAATCATATAGTCAGATACATTGATCAGGCGAATCTTATTATTCAGTTCAAACATATGCTTGGTACTCTTGTCCAGATATGCAATATTCCCTTCCACATTCTTAATTTCACTATTCACTTTATCCAATAACTGTTTTGTCTTGCCTTTTCCTTTATTACCTACAATTAATTGAACCATGGATAACCCTCCTGCTGTAAATTGATATGTAATGCTTTGATAGTCTTTAACTATCTGCTTATTACTATTATAGTGTATTCCGGCACAAAAAACAACCTCTATTTATGAATTTCATTCAATAAATCTATCATTTCCGGATATAAAACATCACTTGACTGGGATCTGAGTATAATGGATATGTATGGTGCTCCATTCACGTCCCGGGCAAGCAGCATCAGACAATGACCAGCTGCATTAGTAGTTCCGGTCTTGCCACCTACCACAGTCACACTATCCGGCGCCTGATAATCCTTGAAAAACCGGTTGGTATTCTTCACATTCAGCTTCTTTTCCTTACCATACTTGTCATAATAAGTAGTCTGGTATTCCATCGTACGGATGATCTCCTGAAGAAATTCATTCTGAATTGCTTCATGAAAGATCAGATATAAGTCATACGCTGTGGTATAATGATTCTCCTGTGTCAACCCGTGAGGATTCATAAAATTAGTATTGGTTGCCCCCAAGGCTCTGGCTTCCTCATTCATCATCTGTACAAAGCCTTCCACGCTGCCCCCCACATTCTCTGCGATCAACATAGCCACATCATTGGCAGAATTGATCAGTAGGACATGTAGTGCCTGATTCAGAGTCATGGTATCCCCTTTCTTCAGACCACATAGCTGTGCTCCGGATTCTGTGATATTCACTGCATCCGTAGCAACCAGTACCTTTTCAGCCGAACTGTGTTTTAATGCCACCAGAGCTGTCATGACCTTTGTCAGACTGGCCGGCTGCATCCTGCTGTGGGCATTCTTGGCATAAAGCACCTCTTTGCTGTTCACATCACAGAGCAGCGCAGCTCCTGCTTTGGACATATCTACAGCTTCATCGTCCATGATATCATTCGTTACAATACACAACTCGGACGCAAATGCCCTGGCACTTCCTGCCTTCTCTCTCGCAATAATATTAAAGCTTGTTATCTGGGAATCCGATGCATAAGGGATCTCATATATGGTATCTGCACATCCTGTAAGCAGAACACTGGCAAGAGATATGTATGCCAGATACTTATACGTCTTATTTCTATTATTTTTCTTGTTTTCTCTTTTATTTGTGTTTTTATTTGTACATCTCACGCCACTCAAGATCTCCTCTGTCTAAGGCCTTTATCAGCAGTTCCGCGCTGGCAAGATTGGTAGCCAACGGAATATTATACATATCACAGAGCTTTACCACATTATTGACATCCGGCTCATGCGACTTACTGGTGAGTGGATCTCTAAGGAAGATCACCAGATCAATCTGATTGTGCTCAATCTGAGCTCCAATCTGCTGTACTCCCCCTAAGTGACCTGCCAGATATTTGTGGATATTCAAGTTTGTTACCTCTTCTATTAATCTTCCGGTAGTCCCTGTTGCAAACAGATTATTCTTACTTAAGATACCTCTGTATGCAATGCAAAAATTCTGCATCAGTTTCTTCTTTGCATCATGTGCAATCAGCGCAATGTTCATAATTATACCCTCTCTCTTTCTCTCTTAGCCTGTAAACGTACATTTAAAACAAATCCCATACCGATATACAGACTCCACAGTGAAGTCAGACCATAACTGACAAATGGTAGAGGCAGCCCGGTATTAGGGAGCAAAAATGTGGTCACACCGATATTGAAAAATCCCTGAAAAGCCACCAGGCCACCCATTCCCGCAGCAATAACGGTTCCGGCCGTGTCCTTTGCCTTCCTGGCTATGGAGGCGCATTCAAGCGCTATAGCAAACAACAATACGATCACTGTAACGCTTCCTTTGAACCCGAACTCCTCACCTATCACCGCAAAGATAAAGTCAGTCTGGGGTTCTGAGATGAAATTTCCGTTTTTTACGGAAGTAATCTCATTGTTCTTATAACCTTTACCATCCAACTGACCGGAACCGATTGCCATAACAGAATTCAACTGCTGATAAGCTTCTGCATCCGCATATTCCTCCGGATAGAAAAAAGCCATGATACGCGTTGACTGGTACCCTTTCATCAGTATCTTGTTCACAAAGTTCGGCTCCGGCGAAATCGCCAGATATACCACGATCACCACTGTCGGGACAGCTACTGCCAGAATACTGAATATCAGTTTATAACTGATACCTCCTGCAAACATGGCAACACAGAAGATGACAAGCACCACAATACTGGTAGACAAGTCCGGCTGTTTGGCGATCATTGCCCAGGGGACAAGAATCAATACCGTACACAAAGAGATTATTTTAAAGGTATTTAACCTCTTCCTATTTACCATAATAAACTGTGCAAGGAATAAAATC
>JAZRJO010000192.1:0-4007 GCA_045645825.1 Acetatifactor sp.
GATGCATTTACTTCGGAAACGGTGAAGGCACTGCAGGATCAGTTTCTTGCCCGTAGAGAGAGGGCAGAAGCCATTTCAGAGGAACAGATGCCCATGGATTTTCATATCTATGAGATTAGCCTTGGTGATGGCAGACTGGAGATGGAAATTGATTATCATTGGAATATTTTCGGGATATCTTACAGTGGAAGTAAAAAGACTATGAAGCGGATGAAAGAGATTGCGAAGGATCTCTATCTATATTATGGTGTATCTGAGGCAGATATTCGGCAAAAATCAGAGCGATATCATTCGCTGCTGGCAACATTAAGCATATAGGAGGGAAGGACAATGGCTAAGAAGGATCGATTTGAGAAAATTTATTCCCAGGGAGCAATGAGTGTAATTGAGATCTGGGTGGATAAAGAAACTGGGGTAAACTATGTATTTCGTCAGAGTGGATATGCGGGTGGAATGACACCTTTACTGGATCGCGATGGAAAGCCGGTTGTTTCTACAGTTATAAACAGATAGAGGGGAGATAGCAAATGAATTTGTATATCAAACAGCATATATTTACGTGGGGAGATCAGTTCTCTGTATATGATGAAGCAGGAAACGAAAAATATCATGTGGAAGGTGAAATTTTCACTTGGGGTAAAAAACTTCATCTGTATGATGTGCAGGGAAGAGAACTTGCATTTATTGAACAGGAATTGCTAACCTTTCTTCCCCAATATCGCATTTCACGAAACGGAGCAGAGTTGGCACAAGTGGTTAAGGAGTTTACCTTCTTTAAACATGAGTATAGTGTAAATGGTTTGGGCTGGCAGGTACATGGTGATTTCTGGGATCATGAATATGAGATTACGGATGGCAATGCGGTTATTGCATCCGTGTCAAAGGAATGGATGACTTGGGGCGATGCCTATGAGATACAGTTTGGCGCAGGAGTGGATGAAGTGGCAGCATTGGCGGTAGTGCTTGTGATTGATGCCTGTATTGAGGCTGAGAGGAAATAGGAAGAGGACAGAGTAAATGGTTAAGAAAATTATTTCGATTGCGGTAATCATATTGGGGGCTTTCATGGTGATCGGTGGCGTTGCACCTATGATCATTGGGGCTATATTGGAGGCCCGGATGGACGCACAGATTGCGAATTCGGTGGGCATTATCGGTGGCGCAGATGGACCGACAGCTGTTATGGTAGTTGGGACTTTGGGAATGGGAAGCGTGATCGTTAAGGTTTTGATAGGGGGCCTTTTGGTGATTGGCGGCATATGGGGATGCAGGAAGAGTAAGAGGTGATTTGAGGTCCCTCATCACGGCATCCCGGTTCAAAGATCTGTAACGCTGGTGAACGGAAGTCGATAAATAAAAATTCCGGGAAAGAATTATTGATGCATAAGACAGAAAATTAAGCTTAAGGCGGGGGTGATGCACTTCCGCCTTGAAAAAATAAATTTTTATATTTTTTTATAGACGAAAAGCAAAAAGTCTGGTACAATAAGGTGACTATAATTGTAAAGGAGAGAAGCGTTACAAATGGACGAGGGCGACAGTACGAACGGAAATGAACCTCCGACTTATTATATGCTGGAATGAGTGAGGCATAGTCTGTATTTACGTGAGTAAGGGATAGGCTTTGCTTTTTTTACGTTATTTTAAGTTAGGTGTTGGAAACTTATATAGTAAATGGATATGGTAAGTTGAGGAGGAGATATTTTGGAAAATTCAATAGTGTTTATGATTTTATTACAATTAGTATTGATTATGTTGAATGCGGTTTTTGCATGTGCAGAGATTGCAATCATTTCGATGAATGATAATAAGATGGCGAAGATGGCATCGGAAGGCGATAAGAGAGCCATCCGTCTGCAGAAGCTGACCAGTCAGCCGGCCAGATTTTTGGCTACGATCCAGGTGGCCATCACTTTGTCCGGATTCTTGGGCAGTGCATTCGCAGCCGAGAACTTTTCGGGCGTGATCGTAGATGGACTTGTAAGTCTGGGAGTCACCATACCGGAGAAAGTGTTGGATTCAGCGGCTGTTATTTTGATCACGATTATTTTGTCGTATTTCACACTGGTATTTGGTGAGCTGGTGCCGAAGCAGGTGGCTATGAGAAAGGCGGAGAGCCTGGCACTTGGATTGTCTTCTCTGATCAGCGGTATTGCAAAGATCTTTGCACCGATTGTGAACCTGCTGACTCTTTCTACCAACGGTATACTGAGACTTCTGGGAATTGACCCCAATGCAGAGGAAGAGGAAGTAAGTGAAGAAGAGATCCGGATGATGGTGGATGTGGGAAGTGAGAAGGGGACCATAGACTATGAAGAGAAGGAGTTTATCCAGAATGTCTTCGAGTTTAATGACTTGTCCGCAGGAGAGATTCTCACCCACAGAACAGAAGTGGTCATGTTGGATCTGGAAGATGATATGGATATCTGGAAACAGATCATTTATGGCAGCAAGCATACCCGTTATCCCGTGTGTGACGGAACGGCTGACAAGATTGTGGGCATTCTGAATTCTAAGGATTACTTTAGGTTGGAAGATAAGAGCAGGGAATCTGTGATGGAGAATGCAGTGAAACCGGCATATTTTGTTCTGGACACAATCAAGGCAGATACCTTGTTCCGGAATATGAGGAAAGACCATCATGTGTTGGCGGTGGTACTGGATGAATATGGCGGAATGAGTGGTATCATTACGATCAATGATCTGGTGGAGCTCTTGGTCGGAGATCTGAGCGATGAAGCGGAAGAAGAGGAAGTTGTAGACATCAAGCGACTTGGTGAAGATTCCTGGATGATCCAGGGAGGTGCGCTGTTAGAAGAAATTGAGGAAGAGCTTTCGATATCTCTCGCAGACAGCGAAGAGTTTGATACATTCAGTGGTTATGTGCTGCATGAACTGGAAAGTATTCCGGAGGATGGTGCAGAGGTTACGATCGAAATCGGCAGGCTACATATCAGTGCTGCCAAAATAAAAGACCATCAGGTGGAATCGGCAGTGGTGCGTGTATTGCCGGCTAAAGAAGAGAAAACCGAAGAAGATAAAGATTGATCTTAGGATAATAATAAAACAATATAAAACGTCCGGCGTGTCAGCCGGACGTTCTTTATTGTTTTATTTATTTGTTTTACGCTGTATCAGCTTTACAATCTCTACGATGGGGATTACCAGAACACCCAGTGCAATAGCAATCAGGTACTCTGTCATTGTAACAGCGGTGAAGCCGAATGCACTTGCCAGGAACGGTACTTCACATACCAGTGTGGTAGCGATCAGGGCTGCGATACCGGCACCGATCAGAACTTTGTTCTGGGTGGGCAGGCGGAAGATGCTGCCGCGCTGTGAACGCATGTTGAAGCTGTGGAAGATCTCAGCCATGGACATGGTCAGGAATGCCATTGTAGTGCCGTCAGCGCTGTTGGTGATGGCCCAATTGCCGGATTCCATGTAATGTCCGATGAAGTAAGAGATCAGTACCAGAACAGATACCATCAGTCCCTGATATCCGATGTCCATTCCCATACCGCCGGAGAAGATACCGGCCTTGGCATCTCTGGGCTTACGTTTCATAATATCGGGTTCAGCTTCTTCCATACCAAGTGCAAGAGCAGGGAAACAGTCGGTTACTAAGTTGATCCACAGCAGGTGTACGGGCTGTAAGATGGTGAAGCCCATCAATGTTGCCACAAAGATACTGATTACCTCACTCATGTTGGAGCCCAACAGGAACTGGATCGCTTTACGGATGTTATCATAAATACGACGGCCTTCCTCTACAGCACCTACGATGGTGGCAAAGTTATCATCTGTCAGTACCATGTCAGCTACGTTCTTGGTAACGTCAGTACCGGTGATGCCCATACCTACACCGATGTCGGCGGACTTAATGGAAGGAGCATCGTTGACACCGTCACCGGTCATGGCGGTAACATGGTCGGCACCCCGCCATGCATTGACGATTCTCGTCTTATGCTCGGGCTGCACACGGGGATAAACCGCGATATTGCGGA
>JAZRJO010000193.1:0-1949 GCA_045645825.1 Acetatifactor sp.
GTGACATATTTTAAAAAGGGCATCAAGGTAATGACGGAGCGCAGGCAAGTGACCACAGGGGTGTCACCTCTGGCCGCATTTCTGCTAAGCTCAGCCATGCGTGTGGGACCGGGGAATATCATCGGCGTCACAGGTGCCATCGCAGTGGGCGGTCCCGGTGCGGTGTTCTGGATGTGGGTATCGGCGTTTTTCGGAATGGCCGTGGCTTACATGGAAGGCGTGTTGGCGCAGATCTTTAAGGAGAAAAAGGAAGATGAGTTCGTAGGCGGCCTGCCTTTTTACGGGAGAAAGCTTCTGGGCAATAAGGTGTGGATCGGTGTGTTCCTTTCCTTATTGTATATTCTGTATGCGCTTTGCTGCTTGCCGGCCCAGGGCTTTAATGTGGTATCCTCTATGGGAAGAATGGCTGAAATTGTGACCGGTTCTATCATCCCGACGGATTCGGTGTTCTATTACATAATAGGTGCACTGATCGTAATCGTAACAGCAGTGATCACATTTGGCGGGATTAAGAAAGTTACCAAGTGGACGGACAAGATGGTTCCGGTAATGGCGGTGCTTTATATTATAACAGTTCTGGTATTGATTCTGCTGAACCTGAATTCAGTGCCTTATTTCTTTGAAGCTGTGTTCTCGGGTGCGTTTTGTCCGGAGGCATTCTTTGGTGGCCTGTTCGGTACAGTTCTTGCACAAGGGGTGAAGCGAGGTCTTATGTCCAACGAAGCCGGTCAGGGTACCATCACCATGCCTGCGGCAGCAGCGGATGCCAAGCACCCCTGCGAACAGGGTATGTTGGCTTCTATCGGCGTGTTTTTGGATACCATTATTATCTGTACCTTGTCCGGATTTGCGGTAGTCATGGCGCATTGCTGGGATGGCCCGAATGCTGAGAGCTGGGCAGCTATGGATAAGCTGCCGAAGTTTACCGAATCCATTGCTACCCTGACACCGGGCACGGCCGCCAACGCAGTGATCACCTTCCTGGTGACATTGTGTTTCTGTCTGTTTGCTTACACCTGCCTCCTTGGCATGATCAGTTTCTCTGAGATTGCAGCAAACCGCATTCGCAAGGATAAAGGATTTATCAGTGGCGTGAGGATCGTGGGGCTCTTTGTGGCGGCTTTCGGAATCTTGTGTAATATTGCGGGACTGGAACTTGGCAATTTATGGGCATTCTCTGACCTGGGCAATATTTTGATTGTATTCTTCAATGTGCCCATCGTGTATGTGGGGGCAAAATATGTGTTGCGTGCTACGAAGCATTATAAGAAAAATGATGGAACGCCATTTACATCTAAGGTCATTGGAAGAGAAGACTGTAAATATTGGGATGAGCGGGCCGCAGAACAATAATATTTATAAGAAAAGAGAGAGATAACAATGAATATACTATCACCATCCATTCTTTCAGCTGATTTCTGGCACTTGGGTTCTGACATAGAACAGGTGCAGAAAGCCGGGGCAAAATACCTCCATATCGATGTCATGGACGGCCTTTTCGTGCCTTCCATATCCTTTGCCATGCCTGTGATCAGCTCTATTCGCAAGTATACTGATATTTTCTTCGATGTGCATCTGATGATCGAAAAGCCGGAGCGCTACACAAAAGAGTTTGCAGAGGCCGGGGCGGATTTGATCACCTTTCATTTGGAAGCTACAGAGGATGTGGATGCTACCATTACATCGATTCGTTCCTTTGGCAAGAAAGTGGGTATTACCATCAAACCGGGCACGCCTTCTGAGGCAGTGGTTCCTTACCTGGATAAGGTGGACATGGTTCTGATTATGACTGTAGAGCCGGGATTTGGCGGACAGAAGTTGATTCCGGAATGCGTGCAGAAGATTACTGACATGCGTAAGTGGATTGAAGAGCGAGGTCTGAATGTAGACGTGGAAGTAGACGGCGGTATCAATGTAAGAAACGTCCGCAGTATCATTGTTGCAGGGGC
>JAZRJO010000194.1:0-3363 GCA_045645825.1 Acetatifactor sp.
TATATACGAAAGCCGACAAAAGATAAAGTGTGCTTTTAAAAACTTCGCACACTTTATCTGTCCTCTATTTCGTCACACTAATCCACTTCAAATATCCATTGATAAATGTATCAAGGGAACCATCCAGCACTGCATCCACATTACCACTTTCTACATCCGTCCGATGGTCTTTTACCATGGTATAAGGCTGCAACACATAAGAACGAATCTGATTGCCCCAACCGATATCCTTTACCTCACCACGGATATCAGACAATTTCTCTACATTTGCCTCCTGCTTCAGCATATACAGCTTTGCTTTCAGCATCTGCATAGCCTTGTCCTTATTCTGGAACTGGCTTCGCTCATTCTGACACTGTACTACCGTACCTGTAGGAATGTGGGTGATTCGGATAGCTGAGGAGGTCTTATTGATATGCTGTCCACCTGCACCACTGCTTCGGTAGGTATCTATCCTCAGATCCTTCTCATCAATTTCCACATCCAGATCTTCTTCGATCTCCGGCATAACATCCAGAGACACAAAGGATGTCTCACGCTTTGCCTGGGCATTGAAAGGAGAAATACGCACCAGACGGTGAACACCTTTCTCAGACTTCAGATAACCATAAGCATTCACGCCATTTACCTGAAATGTAACTGACTTGATACCGGCTTCATCACCATCCAGATAGTCCAGCACTTCCACTTCAAAACCCTTGCGTTCTGCCCAGCGGGTATACATACGATACAACATGCCGCACCAATCACAGCTCTCCGTACCGCCGGCTCCTGCATTCAGCTTCAAGATTGCATTGTTTTTATCATATTCTCCTGAGAGAAGAGTACCGATACGAAGCTCTTCCAATTCACTGATAAATTCATCCAGCTCACTGCGGATCTCACCTACCAGTTCCTCGTCATTTTCTTCATATCCCATCTCAATCAGCATCAGGATATCCTCGTACTGGGTCTCTAATTTACGGTATATACCTACCGTATCCTTCAGATTCTTCAGTACTTTCATCTGCTTATTGGAGCGATCCGGATCATCCCAGAAGCCCGGAGCCTCCATCTCCATCTCTAATTCCTCGATCCGCTTTGACTTGTTAGCCAGGTCAAAGTGAATCCCTCACTTCCGCTAATGGAGTTTCGTAAGTCAAAATTTCAGATTTCATCTGGTCTAATTCTACCAATTAACGTCACCTTCTTTCTGTTGTGGGCTAATATTTTTTATTTACGACCGCAGCATTGTTTGTATTTTTTGCCGCTGCCGCACGGGCAGGGGTCGTTGGGATATACTTTGGCGTTTTCGCGTTTTTTGGGGGCTTTGGCTAGGGAGTCATCTTTGTTGGTGCCGGTTACTTTGGCCACCTGTTCGCGCTCTACTTTCTGCTCGATCTTGATGCGGAAGAGGAGGCGGATGGTCTCTTCTTTGATGTTCTGGGTCATTTCATCGAACATCTCGTAGCCGTTCATCTTGTATTCTACCAAAGGATCTCTGTTGCCGTAGGCCTGGAGGCCGATTCCCTGGCGGAGTTGATCCATGTCATCGATGTGATCCATCCACTTGCGGTCGATGACCTTAAGGAGGATGACGCGCTCGATCTCACGGATAGCTTCGGGCTCGGGGAATTCTGCTTCTTTGCTTTCGTACAGTTTTACGGCTTCCTCTTTTAGCTGTTGTTTTAGACTGTCCTTTTTAGGCTTGTGTACGCGCTCCGGGCTCACAGGCTCTAAGGGGATGGTGGGAAGCAATAAAGCATTGAGTTCCTTAAAATCCCACTCCTTTACATCGGAATCATCGTTGATACTGATATCTACTGCATTCTCTGCGATATCGGTGATCATCTTGTAGATTACGTCACGCATGCTTTCGCCGTTGAGTACGCGGCGTCTCTCATCGTAGATGATCTCGCGCTGCTCGCTCATGACACGGTCATATTCCAGCAAATTCTTACGGATGCCGAAGTTATTATTCTCTATCTTCTTCTGGGCAGACTCGATGGCACTGGTCAGTGCTTTGTGCTCAATCTCCTGTCCTTCCGGGATACCCAGGGTATTAAACATACCGATCAGACGCTCGGAGCCGAACAATCTCATCAGATCATCCTGCAGGGAGATGTAGAACTTGGACTCACCGGGGTCTCCCTGACGGCCGGAACGTCCACGCAGCTGATTGTCGATACGTCTAGATTCGTGACGCTCTGTACCGATGATCTTCAAACCACCGGCAGCCTTCGCCTCATCATCCAGCTTAATATCCGTACCACGGCCGGCCATGTTGGTAGCAATGGTAACTGCACCGTGAATACCGGCATCCGCTACGATCTCTGCTTCCATCTCATGGAATTTGGCATTCAATACCTTATGCCTGATACCGCGCTTTGTGAGCCTGCGGCTGATCTCCTCACTGGCCTCAATGGTAATGGTACCTACCAGCACAGGCTGATCCTTGGCATGGGCTTCTTCCACTGCAGCAACGATGGCCTGCAGCTTCTCTTCTTTGGTCTTATATACTGCATCCTGTAAATCCTTACGTATTACGGGCATATTGGTAGGAATCTCGATAACATCCATACCATAAATCTCGCGGAATTCATTTTCCTCTGTCAGTGCAGTACCGGTCATACCACACTTCTTTGCAAATAGGTTAAAGAAATTCTGGAAAGTAATGGACGCCAGCGTCTTACTCTCCCTCTTCACCTTTACATGCTCTTTCGCCTCTATCGCCTGATGCAGACCGTCAGAATAACGGCGGCCCGGCATGATACGTCCCGTAAATTCATCTACGATCAATACCTGATCATCCTTCACCACATAATCCTGATCACGGAACATCAAATTGTGGGCGCGAAGCGCCAGAATCACATTGTGCTGAATCTCCAGATTCTCCGGGTCAGCATAGTTCTCTATATGGAAAAAGTGCTCCACCTTCTCCATGCCGGCAGCAGTCAGGTTCACAATCTTATCCTTCTCATTGACGATGAAATCACCGGTCTCCTCCTGCATGATACCCATGATGGCATCCATCTTGGACAGCTCCTGCATGTCCTCACCGCGATGCAGCTGTCTGGCCAACAGGTCACACATCTCATACAGTGCAGTAGACTTACCGCTCTGTCCGGAAATGATCAGCGGCGTTCTGGCTTCATCGATCAGCACAGAGTCCACCTCATCGATAATGGCATAATTCAGATCACGCAGAACAAGCTGTTCTTTGTAGATCGCCATATTGTCACGAAGATAATCAAATCCCAGTTCATTATTGGTCACATAAGTGATGTCACAAGCATAAGCCTCTCTTCTCTCATCCGGTGTCATACTGTTTAACACCACTCCTACCTTCAGCCCCAGGAATTCATGCACCTGCCCCATCCACTC
>JAZRJO010000195.1:0-6706 GCA_045645825.1 Acetatifactor sp.
AATCACCACATCACCCGGCTTGTCCTCACATGCTTTCTCCTCTTCCCGTATAAGGGTAACCGACACATGAGCCGGGGACGGTAAGGGATCCGGAAATCCTTCAAAGGCATCCTTTTCCACGCTAAAGCATACAAAATCAAAGAAGTCCTCCGCTTCTTTTCGTCCCTTTTCAGAGAGCAGATCATCCATATCTGCCGACAATCCCCGAATATATTTTAATCCCATATCCTGACAGTTATCCTGTATGTAGCGATGTGCCGTCACATCATAGAAATGCTTGGATGTGGTAAACTGGGTTGCAAACTTCCC
This sequence comes from Acetatifactor sp., assembly GCA_045645825.1. Classification (GTDB taxonomy): domain Bacteria; phylum Bacillota; class Clostridia; order Lachnospirales; family Lachnospiraceae; genus Acetatifactor. The sequence continues at coordinate 310 of JAZRJO010000195.1, forward strand.
GGCAAGGGTCACGTCTGCTTCCTTTAGAAGCTCTATAAAACGATGTAACTGGTATGGTGCAATAAAGGTATAGACCGGATAAGAAAAAAGCAGTAAATCAGCTTGTCTGACTGCTTCTGCGGCCGGTGTAAAATCCTTCTCCAGTGCCTTGATCCGCTGGCCTACAGAAAGCACTTCAAAGGTATGTTCCGGGTGCAGCTTCTCCAGATAGTGAATGGTCTGTAATGTGATACTGTTCTGCCCTTTAGGGCTTCCATTTAAAACTAAAATCTTCATATCTTTCTTATCTCCCGGCGCGGTACAATGTTTATTGATATTGTACCACAGAAATGGATTTTTGCATCCTATTTTTAACCACCTATTTTTAGTCGCGCCAACTGGTATGGTAAAAAAGTTTTATTCTGGTACTTTTTGCCATGCCATTTTTGTGTTATCTTGTATTACAACATAAGAAACACAAGGAGAACAGATACAATGGAGAAGAAGAAAAGCAAGGTTTTATTGATCATTGGCCTGGTATTGTCGGCCATCAGCATTATTTTTACATTATATGCACGAGGAACTACCTATGTACAGTCTACAGAAATCGGTGCTGAGCTTACGGAGGTAAAGAAACAGGTTACCGCAATAGAGGCAGGCACTGCCAAGGGAGACTTGGATGCTCTGAACGCTCAGAAGACCCGGCTATCCGATGAGAAGCTTGATCTGGAACGGCCTTATTCTTACGGTCTGACGATGTTGTTTATTGCCGTGATGCTGACAATCAAAGGGCTATACAATGCTTTCGTAGGGCAGACTGCCACCCGGAAAGCCGACATCAAGCGACTGACCCAGGCAGGACTTCTGGCTGCACTTTGTTACATCGGGTTTGCTTTTTTTAAGATTGATATTCCTGTGGGACCGGAGAAGACAGCATTCCACTTCGGCAATGTGTTCTGCGTACTGGCGGCCCTTTTGCTGGGTGGCTACTGGGGTGGTCTGGCCGGAGCTGTGGGCATGACCATTGCAGATCTGACCACTGCCTATGTGACCAGCGCCCCCAAGACCTTCCTGTTAAAGCTTTGTATCGGACTGATCGTGGGTTTTGTAGCACATAAACTGTTTCAGCTCAGCCGTTCTCATTCAACCAAATATGTGACCGGTGTCACCATCGCTTCCTGTATCGCAGGTATGGCTTTTAATATCGTGGCAGATCCGCTGGTGGGTTATTTCTACAAAATGTACTTACTAGGTGTACCACAGGATATCTCCTCTGCTCTGGCCAAGATGGGCGCCATTACTACCACTGTCAATGCTGTTGTGGCAGTCATTGCTGCCTCTGTTTTCTACCTGGCTCTTCGCCCGGCTCTGAAGAAATCCGGTTTGTTCGTACAGATTACGCCGGAGGTTGAAAACGTATGATTCAGAATACTACGCAGGCAAAGGCCGGGGGAATTCCCCGGCTTGCCATGATTAACAGTTTTGCAGGTTACGGGCGGTGCTCTACTACCATCGCCCTGCCGGTGGTCAGCGTCATGAAGGTACAGGGATGCCCAGTTCCTACTTCTGTTTTATCCAATCATCTGGCTTTTCCTGCATGTTACTTTGATGATTATACCTCTCATATGAGGGAATATCTTCAAGTATGGGAGAAGCTTCAGGTGACTTTTGATGGCCTGTACTGTGGTTTTCTGGGAAGCGTGGAGCAGATTGACATTGTAAAAAACTTTCTGTCAAGCCCTGTGATGCGCGGGGAACAGGTTAAGCCCCTGTTCCTATTGGATCCTGTTATGGGGGATCATGGCAGAACCTATTCTTCTATTACGCCGGCCCATTGCGAAGCCTTGAAGGACCTTACAGCACTGGCAGATATTCTGACGCCTAATATCACAGAGGCTTGCCTGCTTACCGATACACCTTACAAAGAGGGTGGCTGGATAGATGGGGAACTGGCTGATATCTGCCGAAAACTGACCAACCTTAAAGTCTCTGAAAGACGCAAGAAGCCTCTGCGCATTGTAATTACAGGACTTAAAGAGCAGCGCCGCATTCTCAACTATATCTGGGAAAATGATCAAAACACCAGTTACTATACTGAGGTTGCAGGATCGCCCCACCATGGTACCGGAGACTTATTCGCATCCATTCTGGCCGCTGATGCACTGCATGAAGTGCCTTTTGCCCAGTCTGTACAGAAAGCCTCTGAATTTGTGGCTCTGTGCATTAAAGGAACGGAAGAAGCAGGCACACCCGAGCAGGATGGGGTTCTTTTTGAAAAATATTTATACCGACTTTGTGAGTAAAGATAAGAAACCTCCAAACTGCCGTCACATGGTAGCCGGAGGTTTTTCATTCACACTATTATTCAAATGTAACTGTAATATTTCCCATAGAGCATTCCAGATCAATCCTGCGCCCGGCGTTGTTGTTAATCGTCTGCTCCTTAGCTACACCGGTGCCATACTGTTCTTCACCGATCTTGATATTACCTGCCACACATTGCAATTCATAATCATAATCCGTGGAGGAACCGGCCAAATGCAGTTCCAGATTTCCCATGGAGCACTCCGCCTCAACACTTCCGGTCACATTACCCTGTGCTACAAAATTTCCCACACCTACTTCGGCGCTCAAGCTGCCAGCCTCCATCCCGCTTAAGCGAATCTCTCCTGCCTCTACAGAAATATCCAGTTCGTCAACCTTCAATCCTTCGGCCAGAATCTGACCGGCACCCACTTCCAGATCAACTGCCTCCCAGCCATAACCGGCGGGCAGATACAGTGTAATCCTACTATCTTCGGCATTTTCCTTGGCTTTTCTGGTAGATGTGATACGTAGCTCCTGGCCTTTTTGATATGCCTGAAACTTTCCTACATTTTCTGCCACCACCCGAGCGCTACCATCCTGAGAATCCAGAATTTCCAGTGCACATCCACCTATTTCCACATTCAACACCGATGCATTCATATGTTCAAAAGTACGTTCAATGTTACCGCTTTCAATTGCCACTTCTTTATCAAAAATAGTGGCATCATCAATATCGAACCCCTCAAGACTCTCATACCTTTCCAAAACACTATCAAGAAGCGCATCTGCACCTTCTTTTATGCCCTCCAGCAGATTCTTCCCCCCTGTGACTTTCACAAAAAAATCATAGGGAGCATTTGATCCATCACGAAAGCGCATTGCAGCCGGCAGCAAGAAACCCATCCCAATTATCAAAATCACTATCACAATACAAAATTTAATAAACTTCTTCATACGCTCTCCTCCATAATTAATTCACATAACTTGGAACCATTCAACATTTATTTTTGCAACTTGTCCTGCATTTTCCATTATGCCCGAAAATGATATCCACTGTCATTTTTTGTCGATAACATCAAACAAATCCACCATTTCCACATAGTTATCCACATATGTGCCAATGTCTCTTTTGCAACTCTATTTTCCTTCTCAACTGCAGTTTTCCTCGTCAAATATTCTGTTTTCCGTGTATTTGCAACATTTGTTCGGGATACATAACTCTGTTCCAAAAAGCGTTGACCTGGGCGGAAACTGTATCCACATTTACCACCCGGAACTGCTCCCACTCTCTGGGAAACATTTTCTGATAAGCAAACTGTAGGAATCTTTCGTCCAAAAGTGCGATCACCCCCACATCCTCTGCAGTACGGATCACCCTTCCCGCAGCCTGTAAAACTTTATTCATCCCCGGATACCTGTAGGAATAATCAAAGCCGCTTTCACCCTTACGGTTAAAATAATCCTTCAAAAGCTCTCTCTCGCTGCATACCTGGGGAATCCCTGTTCCCACGATCATTACACCAATCAATCTATCATTTTTCAAATCGATCCCTTCGCTGAATATTCCTCCCAGCACACAAAATCCGATCAGCACATGATCCGGTTCTTCCTGAAAGCTTTCCAGAAACGATTCCCTGGTCTGCTCATCCATATAATCCTGCTGGATCATGCATTCCCTGCCTTCTTTCGCAAAATGCTCCATATATATGTCATAAATATTCTGCAAAAAAGCATAAGACGGACAAAAGACCATATAATTGCCGTTGCGATTCTTCACAATTTCCTCAATATACCTGGCAATGGTGAAGAACTCCTCGTCAGACCTTCTGGTATATTTGCTGGTAACATCGTTAGCCACCAGAAGCGCCCTCTTATGAGGTTGGAACACCGACTGTGCATATACCTCATAATCCTCCTTCTCACCACCCAAAAGCCCCTTATAATACTGTATCGGAAGAAAGGTGGCTGAAAACAGAATACTGCTTCGTCCCCTGCTCATACATTCCTGCAGATTCTTAGAAGGATCCACACAGAAAAGCTTCAGAAGAAAGCTGCCATCTTCCAAAAGCTGTGTATACTTCACATAATTTTCATCCACCCGCTCATAAATATCTAAAAAATGACAGATTTTAAAGTAAAACTCAAGCAGCTGATCCCTGACATCCGGCTGCCCATCTTCCTGTTCGTCGAGATAATTATCTATGGCCGTATGCAGTCTCAGAAGTGCATTGACAAAGCCATCGATCTCTTTGACTTTGCTGTAGCCTTCACATTCTCTCTTAAGTGCCAGCAACTCTTTATTACACTTCTCCAACTGTTTCTCAATCCAACCACAGTAACCCTCTTTTACCAGGACACAGTCCGCCTCTTCCTTGGCCAGGTTCCTTTTTAACTCCAAAATCTCTTCCTTGATCATGGTGGCACTGTACATCTCCCTGCCACGCTCCAACAGATTGTGGGCCTCATCAATCAGGAAAATATGGTCTGCCCGGGGACCATCTCCAAACAACCTTTTTAAGTACACATGAGGATCAAACAAATAATTATAATCACAAATGATACCATCTGCAAACAGACTCATATCCAGGCAAAACTCAAAAGGACATACCGCATGCTTTCTGGCGTATTCTTCCACCTTTTCTCTGGAAAAACTCTCTTCATGAACCAACAAGTCGTACACCGCATCATTGATCCTGTCATAGTGCCCTTTTGCATAGGGACAATATGCCGGATTGCAGTCAGCCTTCTCCATAAAACAGACCTTATCCTTGGCTGTCAGAATCACACTCTTAAAGCGCAGGCCCTGCTCTCTCAATATCCGGAAGGCCTCGTCAGCCACCGTCCTGGTAATGGTCTTGGCTGTCAGATAAAATATCCGGTCCGCCATACCCTTACCCACCGCCTTTACTGCCGGAAATACTGTGGAAATAGTCTTCCCTACTCCGGTAGGCGCCTCCAAAAACAACTTCTTCTTGTGATAGATGGTCCGGTACACATAAGTGACCAAGTCCTTCTGACCCTCTCGATAAGGGAAGGGAAACGGCAACCGGGCAATGGACTCCCTCTTAAGCTTCTTCCACTCCCACTCAAAATCCGACCACTTCCGGTATTCTTCCATAAGCCACCCAAACCACTCCTCCAACGCTGACATGGGATGTTCCTCATAGAAGTACCGGATATCCTCCGTCTCCATATTGCAATACGTCATCCGGACCTTCACAGACTGCAGATCCTCCTTCACGCCATACATATAGGCATAGCACCTGGCCTGAGCCAAATGTACAAAAACAGGCTCCTTCATCCGGGGCACATCACGATAAGTCCCCTTAATCTCATCAATGGTCACTTCCCGCCCTTGTACACCCACAGTATCGATAACACCATCTGCCCGGCCCTCCACCACCAGCATATAATTGTCCGTAGGTTGAGAATACCGCAAAGAAACTTCAGCCTGATACTCTCCACCCATTCTTTTTTGCAGCATCCGGTGTATCCGGCTCCCCTCCTGCATACTATCTTGGGCAGATACCTGATATCGATTGTCTATATCCCCCTGTCGCAGCAGAAACTCTACCAGCCTGCGGACAGATATCCTCATTTCATCCATACAATCAACCCTTCTGAAATACTCTATTCAGATATTACACTATCCTGTTGCGGACGTCAATTAGAAAGCAGGCATTCCTGCTTAACAAAAAAATTTTAAAAAACTATTGCAAAATTTCCAAAAACGCGGTTAAATAGCATTGTAGGATTTTACTAAGAAAGCAGGTATACCAAATGGCAAAGTTATGTATTCCCAAGGATTACAAATCCGACTTAAATCTTTACGAGACCCAGGTAGCGATCAAGACAGTGAAGGACTTCTTCCAGAATATGCTGGCAGAAAGACTTCAGCTTCTGCGCGTATCCGCCCCTCTGTCCGTTGACCCCGCTTCCGGTCTCAACGACAATCTGAACGGTGTGGAGCGCCCCGTTACTTTTGATATTAAATATCAGGACGCCAGAGAAGCCGAGATCGTGCACTCCCTGGCCAAATGGAAACGTTACGCCCTGAAAAAGTATGGTTTTCACGCAGGCGAAGGTCTGTACACCGATATGAATGCCATCC
>JAZRJO010000196.1:0-5054 GCA_045645825.1 Acetatifactor sp.
CGATAGCCTCCCGGTCCATGAGCATGGAGCCGATCACCGACTGCTCCGCCTCCAGACTGTGAGGCAGTACCCTCTTCAGAACTGCTTCTTCCATAGTTTTATGCCTCTTCTACTTTCACTGTCAGCTTTGCTGTCACCTTAGGATGTAATTTAACTCCCACCTCATATGCACCGAAACTCTTCAAACTATCCTGCAATACGATCTTCTTCTTATCAATCTCGATATCATGCTGTTCCTTGCATGCGGCAGCAATTTCCTTGGAAGACACAGAGCCAAATGTTCTTCCACCCTCTCCGGCTTTGATCTTCACCACCACCTGCTTCATTGCCAACACTTCTGCCAGTGCCTGGGCAGCTTCCAGCTGTGCCTGGGCTTTCTTATCCTCATTTGCCTTCTGCAATCTCAAGTCGTTCATATTCTTGGCATTGGCCTCTACACCAATCTTCTTGGGCAGGATATAATTTCTTGCGTACCCTTCACTGGCTTCGATAATATCACCTTTTTTGCCTAACTTTTTCTCATCCTGTAACAAAATGATCTTCACTGTTTTCTCCTCCTAAATTTCTCCATTCTCCAACATATGGTCAATGGTCCGCTTAAGCACTCCAATGGCCTCTGCCAATCCTGTACCCTCCATCTGACATGCGGCAATGTTCATATGACCGCCGCCTCCCATGCGTTCCATTATAATCTGCACATTGATCTCATCAATGGATCTTGCACTGACATAAATCTTCCCCTGATAATCCGTCAGCACGAAGCTGGCCTTAATTCCCTTAATATTCAAAAGTTCATTGGCAGCCTGCGCACCGATCACGGTAGGACTGGGCAAGTCATCCGCCGTACACACAGAAATTGCAAAACACTGCTTATAAATCTCTGCCTGACTGACTGCGTCTGCTTTGGCCTTATACTCCAGAGCATCCTCTCGAAACAGCTTACGCACTCTGGTCACGTCCGCACCGTTACGGCGTAAGAATGCTGCTGCCTCAAAGGTCCTGACACCGGTCTTACTCAGGAAATTATTGGTATCGATCATAATGCCGGAATACATACAATCCGCCTCTTCTGTGCGCATCTTGATATTATCATAGGTATACTGCAGAATCTCTGACACCATCTCACAAGTGGAAGATGCATAAGGCTCCACATAAGACAGGGTGGCATTCTCTATGGTCTCTGTACCCTGCCTGTGATGATCCAGCACCACGATAGACTTACAGAACCTAAGGAGATCCGGACATTCCGTGATGGATGGCTTATTCACATCCACCACTACCAGTACCGTATTACTGCCGGCTGCTTCTATGGCTTGCTGACTGTTCAGAATCATATCCCCATCATATTCCGGATGATTCTTAAACAAAGCCACCATAGGCTGTATGGATGTAGTCACATCGTTTAACACAATATGAGCCTTACGTCCCAATGCCTGTGCGATCCGATAAATACCCACTGCCGCACCAAAGCTGTCCACATCCGGCATCCGATGCCCCATTACGATCACACGATCCTTAGAGGTAATGATTTCCCGCAAAGCATGAGCCTTTACACGGGCCTTTACACGGGTATTCTTCTCTACCTGCTGACTCTTTCCACCGTAATAAGTGATACTTTGCGGCGTCTTAAGCACCGCCTGATCACCTCCACGACCCAGTGCTAAGTCAATGGCATTGCGGGCAAACTCATAATTCTGGGCATAAGAAAGCCCGTCCAATCCGATACCGATACTCAAGGTAACCGCCATCTCGTTTCCGATATTGACAGTTTTTACCTCTTCCAACAGATCAAACCGCGTCTCTCTAAGCTGCGCCAGCGCTTTCTTACGAAGAACGATCAGATACTTGTCCTTCTCCATCTTCTTACAAATACCATCCTGTGCGGATATGTACTTATTTACCTTACGATCGATCAATGCGATCAACAAAGATCTACGTACCTCTTCTACGCTTGCCAATGCTTCCTCATAATTATCCAGATAAATCATCCCTACTGCAAGACTCTGGTCATCCACCTCCTGCAGCGCAATATGCAAAGCAGTCTCATCAAACAGATACACCGCGATCAAAAAGCCATTATAATCACCGGCGTCTATCATCTCACTGTGCTCTGCCATCTCCCTAAGAGGAATCTTCTTAAACTTGGCCACATACTCATTGCCTTCGTATTCCAACTCATACTGCGCCTCATCCAGCCCCGAACCATCAGGAAGCCTGTCCCGGGTAATGGTAGGGAAAAGACCGGTAATCGACTTATGATACCCCTTGGGCTGATGGACCACATTCTCAAATGCCACATTGGACCAGATCACCTTACCGGTATCATCCAAAAGCGCATAAGGAATATCCAATTCCTTTAACAGTTTGCGCTGAATCTGACCATACTCTGTGGCAAAACTCACAAGCTCATTCATGATCACAGGCTTGTTATAAAAGTACAGCGACAACGTAATGGCGAAATAAAAAATCACAAAACAGGTCAACAATATTCCTGCACGATAATCTATCAGGTATAGGGCTGCATTTACCAGACACAGAAGTAAACCGAGATAGATACTGAATTTTATGAAGGTTCTGATCCTTCCTTTTAATTTGATTCGCTTTTTCATGAAATATGCCTCTCCGGGTAAAAATACAACGAAATGCTCTTACAGACTATTATACCAAAGAATTACAGATAATGCCACAGTTTAATTTGTCGAAATGAGAAAACATATGTAAATTATTCGTGAACATGCAAAAATTGTACGGTTTTATTGATTTCAAGCATGGCAAGCGGGCAACAGAGAGCAAAAAGGCTGCCTTTAGATTCACTAATCCGGCAGCCCACTTCATGCAAATTCATTCCGGCAATATGATACGCGTACACAACCCACCATATTCTGATTGCATAAGCCAAATCCCATATTGCGTCCCATAACGAAGTGCTATTCTTTTACTTACATTCATCATCCCTACCCGCTCAGCTTCAATACACGTTTGCAACGAAGCATTATATTTTTCTAATTCTGCCTCTGTCATTCCACTGCCGTCATCATCAATTATTATCCACAGACAGTTCTCTTTTACTTCTGCCGTCAGCAGAATCTTTCCCACATATGCATGCTCTGCAAATCCATGTATAATAGAATTCTCGAGAATGGGCTGCAAAATAAATTTCATAATCTGCTTTTCCAGAATTTCAGGCGAAACATTCTCTTCATATGCAATCTTATTTCCATAACGAATATTCATGATATCCAGGTATTTTGCAGCAACCTTTAATTCCTCCCTAACCGTCCATGTGGGATAACGATGCTTGTAGAGTGGAGCAATGATGCCGCCAAGTGCCACAATACACCTGGCAACGTCCATATTTCCCTCAAGTTCTGCCATACATTTGACTGTGTTCAATGTATTATACAAGAAGTGCGGATTAATCTCATTTCGAAGTACAGCAAGCTCCCTTTCAAGCAGTTCCACCTCAATCTGTTTTCGCCTGTCAGTCAACTGTTGTAAGTCTCTCAGCATTGCATTATAGTGCTGTATCAATTCAGCCACTTCGTCTGTTCCTCTCACCGGCAATTGTTTTGAATAATCCCCCTGTCCGGCACTCTTCATCCCCAAACGAAGCATCTTGATTGGTTTTAACTTTTGCGTAATCCAATAAGAGAAAAAAGAAGAAACAATAAGCATCCCCAATACGAATACAAGAATCAATGAGTTCCTTATCGTCACCAAATCTTTTGTATAGACAACAGTAGGAATTGAACTTGCAATCACCAGATCATACTTGTCCAGTGGCATATAATTTGTGATCATGCCATTCGCATTCAATTTTCCCGACTTTGTAAGATCTTGGCCTTCCAACAACTGAAAGCTTGTGCCGATCTCCTTTTTATCTGCTGACGAAACAATAGTTCCTTCGTAATCAAGAATTCGGATAGAACGCACTCCATCTTGAACGTATCCGGAATACATTTCAAACAATGCTCTCTCCTTGATATTAACACAATAACAATTTACTTTATTTCTATAAAATCCCTTCTTAAATAACACCAGACAAGCCGCATCATTCATATCAAGCGGGAGATCACCATCGCTTATATAACCTGCTATTCCTGATGAATCTTCCGTTTCAGTAAGCAGCTTCATAATGCGAGGTGGTGGCCAATCCGAATCAGAAGGATAAAACCGTCTCGTATTATTTGGGGATATCGCCAAAAGCCACTCATCCGCAACCAAAATATAAATAGAATCTATATGTCGAAAACTGCCTGTGATACTCACCACTTCCTTCGCCAAATCCCGAATGGCATAACTCAAATCGGCTACAGAAAGTTTACCATATTCAGCAATCTCTTCTGCGGCATTGCTATTGATGATCCGAGAAGCCAGCAAAGTCTCCGCCTCTGTCAGCATCATCTCTATCTCTCCCGATATCTGATTGAATTCAGCAAGGGTACTGCGTTCATTGATACGCATGTACACGGCATCAATACGGGCATAGCTCACATACATTGCCACAAGCAGTATCAGTGCAGCACTCATAATGAATATTGCCAGAAATTTGGCTCGTATACCCAAAAACATTATCCCACTCCTCCGCGCGCCCGATATTCTGTAGGCGTACACCCTTCATATTTCTTGAAAACCCTAAAAAAATACGTTGTATTCAGAAATCCAATCTGTTCAGCCACCTCATATACACGGCACGAAGGATTGCACAACAATTGTTTTGCTTTGCCAATACGTATTCTGTTTAATTCATCAGTGAATGTACAATTGCAGTATTTTAAGAAGAGTTTCCCTAAATAGTTTGGCGTGACTCCAACACACTCCGCAACCTGCAACAACGAAATGTTATCTGCATAATGCTTCTCTATATAATTCAATGCAGCTATGAACCTTGGATTCTGACTTGCTTCAGAAGGACTATCTTCCCTCTCCGTTTTGCCGTCATACTGGTGCAAAAACTCATATGCTTTTACCAATTCATAGCACTCACTGATGTCATACGCAACGCCAACTTCCATAGCTGCATATTTTCCCGCTCTCATAGCTTTGATAGCCAG
>JAZRJO010000197.1:0-3215 GCA_045645825.1 Acetatifactor sp.
TAGTATTGCCACCTCCGGATCCACCTTTGCCGCCTTGATTATTGGCATTGGCACCACCACCACCGCCTGCAGTAATGAGCAGGGTTTTAGATCCATTCCTGGTAAGATAAATCTGGGTGGCAGCTCCTCCGCCTCGTCCAAGATCAGAAGTTGATGAACCTCCATTTGCTCCGTTGCCATTGCTACCACCATTTAATCCACTTCCGGATTTGCCGGGATAAACCGTAATGATATCTCCTTTATTCAGCCAGTAAGTTGCGGTTACTTTTCCGCCTTTTCCGCCTGTATAAGTACTGTCATAGTCTGCACCTTTCGCACCATAAGCAGTCAGGGTATAGTTCCCGGTATAAGGAATGGTATAGGTTGTCCCCTGATTACTTGTTCCATAGGACTTACTAATGCTTGTGCCACTCTGAATATCATTTCCTGAAAAGATCTCCTTCCAACTTGTTTTATCTTCCGATTGATACAACCTGTAGTATTTTCCCTTTCCATCCTTTTGCTCCCATTTCAGATCAACGGCACCCGTACCGCCATGGGAATCATAATCATCATAGGCCCACAAGGTCAGTGTGGCCCATTTTGCGTACAAAGTTGTATCCTTAGTAACAATAATCTCATCTCCGGGCTTTCCCACAAAATGATCATCACCAAGACCTGGATCATCATACCAGCCTACAAGGGATGCATTAGAGCCGGTACAGTCTGGCAGTTTAAATGCATTATTTATATATTGTGCCTTCAGGCTGTCCTGATTACCATTGCCACCTAGGAACTGATACACATCGTTTTTAAAAGATCCTTTAAACCCTGGTTGGATCTCCCAGTGGGTAAAACTCTTTGTGGTTGTGATGGTACTAACTGCCGATCCGCCATTTGTTTGGAAACTAATTTTATATCCGGCAGGTGGAACAATCTTTCCATTTTCTACAGAATAACTTGTACCATACTTCTGCTTCTGTGTATAAACTGATTTTCCCTTATAAGTACCTCCGTTGGCATCGAGTATGAGGGAACCTTCTGCCTTTTTCCATTGAGCATACAGTTTTACTGTTCCATTATCTTCCGTTGTCAGGTTCAATACTTCCTGACCATCTGAAAGCTTCAGTCCACTGCCGTCCGCTTTCGTATTCCAACCTGTAAACACATACCCTTCACAAGCGTAACTACTCAAACGAAGGGTCGTGTCTGTATAACCAATTGCCGAAGCCGGCTCTCCGTTATAAGTACTACTGTTATTGCACATATGCATGGTCGGTGCCATATATCCCGCAACCGTACTGTCTTCCGGTGCATTGGGTCTATATGTCACTCTATATCTATTACTGGATATCGCCTTACAATAATGTTGATAACTATGCCCCTGTTCCAAATGGGTACAATGCGGGCAAAGATATACATATGTAGAGGACGCCGGCAAAGATGTGATCTTTTTTACCGTCGATTCCCTTGCATAGATAAGCATATGAGCAATATACTCCCCGCAGTCTGCACAATACGCAAACCATCCATTATTATAAAAAGAATGGCAGAGTTCATTCCGATAAGTGAATCCTGCAAAAGTATCTTTAGTAATGGTCGGTCCATGAATACACTGTCCCGGACTATGTTTGACTACCCATTTACCTACCGGAACGCTTCCCACTGCCTGTTTACCATAATAGTGCTCGCCCACTCCCAATACACCAATTGATGACGGTACGTTCATATCTATCGTGTATTCCAGTGGCAGCATTTCATTCGTCTTATCCCATAGATCCGTCGTCCACGCTCTCTTTGTCCCGTCCGGACTCAATGTTACATTTGGAAACTGTCCCATTTCACCTGTGGACGGGGCGGCATAAGATGTAATAGGTGCCAGCAAAAAACACATCGCCAGCACCAAAATAAACTTTGATAAAAATCGTTTCATAATTCTCCTTTCCGGGAGATTAGTCCGTCTTCTTTCCACAGCCATAACAGAATCCATCCTCTACATCTATGTGATTATTTGGATTCTTTTCTCCAACTTGCCTATGATTGCATTCCGTACAGACAACTACTTCTTCACTGCAGCAATCTCCCGTAGATTCTACGGTATAAGAATGTTTCCCAGTAGGTGTTCCTCCAGTAACCTGCGTCTCGCCACAGTGTGCACATATTTCGTTGACCAAACCGCCGTTGCTGCAGGTTGGCTCCTGATACCAGGAATCAAATATCCAACTGTGTTCATGGATTACCGGTGTTTCCTCCGGAGAAGGTGTTATCTCCGGGGCAGGTGTTACCTCTGGAGCTGGAGTGGGTTGTGGAACCGGTATCTCTTCTGGCACAAAAGGTTCTTCTGTAGGAACTACCTCTGGTTCCGGTGTAGCAGGAGGTTCCGGTTTCGGATCAGGATTCGCTTCCGGAGTTACAGTCACTTCTGGCTCTGTCCTGTTCTCCTGTGTGGATTCGATTTCCTGTACTGGCTTTTTTTCCGGCACCGGGGTACTTTGCACAGATTCGTCAGGTTTGGATTGTGTTTCCGCAATATTGGCCGATTCCGATCCCACTACTTTCGTTGCTTCTTCATCCTCCTGCACAGAAGTTTCTACCATCTCAGACTCCTGTACTTCTTCAGTCACCTCAGAACTTTCCGTTTCTAAAGATTCCTGTACACTCTCTGTATCTGCTATACTTTCTTCAGTACTTTGCTGTGTACTTGATGCCATGTCATTTTCCTTACCGGTAGATACCTCGTCCTTCAGGATAATGCTTATGATGAATACTGACGCAATTACAATTGCTGCAGATGCCATAAGATACGGATTTTTCCCCTTGAAATATTCTTTGATTTTTTTGCTCATACAGTCCTCCGTATTACTGTGGATGTTTTACGATCTCAATCCTTCGATTCTCCAAAGACTGATAAAACAGTCCTACTGCATCCTGATGCACCGGAATCGTAATATATTGGGCAATAGAAGTATCATCTTCCTTTAAGATCGCAGTACCGGAACTGGTATAACTTCTTTCAATCGTTACATTTCCCAGAGCCTTTTCTACCAATACATTTTTCTCTTCATCCACCATGACCGTATAAATATCAATTACATCACCAGCTCTTAATGTACCGGCAACACTCTGGTCCAGTGCCTCCATATTCACACCAAGCAGTACAGAATCTCCGAAATCCTTACGTAATTCTCCTACCATACTTTTGGTAATCATGCTTCCGGAATCAATGGCACTCTGGG
>JAZRJO010000198.1:0-3635 GCA_045645825.1 Acetatifactor sp.
CAATATGATCCACTTAAATTCTTTCATGTAACCCAGAAGTCTCAGGAGCGTCCCCTTGGTATCCTTGGGCTTTTTCATTACTGCATCTCTCTTAGCCATTCCCATACTCCCCCATCTGTGTCTTATGAATATCCTGATACATCTGACAACTTTGCATCAGTTCTTCATGTGTACCATAACCGATGCACCGCCCCTCATCCAGTACCAAAATCTTATCCAGGCTCATAATGGAACTGATACGCTGGGCGATAATGATGGTGGTCGCATCACCGTGGTTCTCCCGGATGGCCTTTCTCAGTGCCGCATCCGTCTTATAATCCAGTGCACTGGAGGAATCGTCCAGGATCAAAATCTCCGGATCTGCCGCCAACGCTCTGGCGATCAATGTCCTCTGCCTCTGACCACCACTTAAATTTGCTCCGTGGATCACTGCCCGGTGATCATAAGTATCTTCATAAGCCTCTATAAATTCACCGGCTCTGGCATCCGTGGCTGCCCGGCGGATCTCCTTCAGGGTCACATCCCGTCCAAATGCAATATTTTCCCGCAACGTATCCGCAAAGATCACATCGTTCTGGAACACCACACCAAACATCCGATGCAAGGTATCCTTATCATACGTCCGCACATCCTTGCCATCCACAAATATATGACCTTTATTGGCATCGTAGAAACGCATGAGCAGATTAATAATGGTGGTCTTTCCGGCTCCGGTAGCCCCGATAATACCCAGACTACCACCTTTTTTTATCCGAAAATCAATATCATACAGACACTTCTCTCTGGTCTGCCCTGCAAATTTTTCCGAAGCTTCCTCTGTCTCACTGACATCGTATGTAAAATCTACATGATCAAAAATGATATAATCATCACTATCCGGAGCAGCCGCTTCACTCTCCGGTATCGGTGTCAATTCCTCAGTAGCCCGGACCACTTCCTCGATTCTCTTGGCCGAAGCATTGGCCTTGGACATCATCATGAACATTCTGTTCAAACCCATAACTCCCATCAGAATCATATTAAAATACGTAAGAAACGCCAGAATCACACCGGGCTCTATAATTCCGTCATTTACCCTGTTGGCACCAACGAGCACCACGATGGTCAATCCGCCATTTAAAAACAGCGTCATAATGGGGCCCGGCATAGCCATCACCGTTCCCGCCTTTCTGTCATTGCGTGCCATTTCTGTATTGGTATTATCAAAGCGCTGCATTTCATGCTCTTCCTTCGAAAGGGACTTCACCACCCGGATTCCGGTGATATTTTCCCTCATGATCCGCACAATATCGTCCACACTTTTTTGCACCTTTTCATATAACGGAATCCCTTTAAAGGACACAAACAGCACAATAGCGATCAAGATCGGCGCCATGATACATAAAATAACCGCCAATCCCGGATCCATGGTCAAAGTAATAATAATACCGCCAAAGAGCATGATTGGTGCCCGCACACCCATCGCCTGAACACTCTGAATAAAATTCTGCACATTATAAGAATCCGATGTCATTCTGGAAGTCAGCGAGGGCAGACCAAACTCATCAAACTGCCTGCCGGAGAGATTGATAGACTTACGAAACAGATCTTTTCTAATCTCATAAATACTACACTTCGCTACTTTCACCGCCAGTCTGTTGGCCTTTACATGCAATTGCCGCACAAACACCGCCAGTACGATCATTCCAACACCCCATCCGATCACCGGCCATATCTGTTTCTGTGGCGCCACCTCATCAATCAAGTGCTCCAGAATATAGGGCAGCATCAGTTCCCCTAAAGTACCCATAACCTTGACCAACATTACTAGCCCCACGGTCCACATATATTTTTTTAAATAAGAAAATATAAATTTCATAGTACCTCTTTTGTCTCCTGTTTTCTCGTACTTCTATTGTAACTCTTCCGGAAGGTTTTTCCAATATGCAACTTGCACATTATTTTAAGAAAACTTGGTCAAAATGACCAAGTTTTCAACCATGTTTTATGAATACTACTTCTGATTCTTACTCTTTTGCTTGTCCGGTAATGGTTATCATTTCCTCTTCCAAGGCTTGATTTTGTAAGATCATCTTTTCCACCTTCTCTTTTAGCTCGCCCAAAAATGTATGCCAGCTATCCTGCGCGATAAAGGGATTGCCACCTTCTTGCAGCTGTTGCCTGCGTTTTTCCATGGTGCGGCTGTTGTATGGATGATTCCCCAGATGAACAACCACCGGCTCATTCCAAATCCGCTCCAGCGACCGCAGCATCTGCCGGGGGCAGTCCGGAGAATCTTCATTATGGGAAATGTACGGTAAGGACAACGCATTGATTCCTGCACCGCCAAACAAACCGGCCAAGTAAGTCTTACCATTGTCTTTCACATCGAAAAAGAAACTCAACACACCGGCAGAGTGACCCGGGGTCAATACGCAGCGAATTTTCACATTCCCAAATTCAAAAATCTCTCCATCTTCGATTTCATAATCAAAAACCGGAACCTCTGCATAGGGAAACGAAGCCTTATTCAAATGGGCACGATGAGGCTTCTGCCTCAAAGACTCCGCGTCCACCTTGCTGATCGCCAGCTTTGAACCATACATTCTCCGAAATTCTTCAGAAGCACCGAAGTGATCATAATGACCATGAGTATGAAGGATCCATCGAACATCTCGTGGATCAAACCCTGCCCTCCAGATACTATCCACCAACAAATGCAGCGCACAGGGGAAACCGGAATCCAACAAAATCAGCCCCTCTCCCGCATCAATCAAATGAACACACACTTTCTTGTCACCCACATAATAAAGGCTGTCTGCAATTCGAAAGGGTTCGATCATAGCAATGGAAGGATTTGCGTAAAAACCTCTGTTTCCGGCAGTGTACCTCTCATGCATCTTCTGATATTTCTCTTCCAAAAACTCTTTTCTCTCCATAAAAACCTCCTATACTCTATTCGGCATAAAAATACCGTTTTGCCATATATCTGGACACATTAAATCCACGCCATCCATCATACTTTTCATTCCGCGCCTTCATCCTGCGAATATACTCCGGCACTACTCTCTTTGTCCCGCTGTCCGACACCTCTCCCAGAACCTGTGCGTGTTCACCATACAACGACTGCACATCACCAGATTCTGCAAGCCATGGCACCAGCACCGGTGCCGCGTCTGCACACAGATCATTTAAATAATGCAGATCCCTATAAGGCTCTCCTTGAAAGAAACCATTCTGTGTCTCATCCCGTTCCACATTTGCCACATTGACTTTTGCGATCCAGTAATCCGGGTGAGAAAAGGAAAGTACCAGATAGCAGCAGGTCACTGCCACGCAGCAATACCGAAACAGCGGAAAGTTTTTGCGGAAAATGCTTAACACAATGCCGCCAAATAAAAGCGCCAGCACTACCAAAGCCCACAGCACAAAGATTCTGAGAAAGGTCAGGTAATAATACTGAATATAAATGATCATACGCAGTCCGCTGGAGGCGATCATGATAAAGGTACATAAGGACATAATAGTCAACACTGCCTTTAACACCTTACTTTCTCTAAAACGTGTCAATCCAACCAGCACAATAATCAAATTCACCACGCTCACTGCCAGTAACTGGAAAAACCCTTCTCTGGCATACTCAGCATAAGTATATC
>JAZRJO010000199.1:0-1669 GCA_045645825.1 Acetatifactor sp.
CCCCATGATCTCCAAAAGTCGGATGGCATTACGGGTCGTGGCCTTTCCCGAAAGCAATTTGTACTGGAAGAAAATATCTCCGTCCCGTATTTCTTCCTCAAAATGATAATTATCATAATGATCCTTCAAAAGCTCTGTCAATTCAATATCATGGGTGGCCGCAAAGCAGATCATATTGGTTTTACTCAGACTTCTGAGAATCTGTGTAGATGCTGCAATACGCTCCACCGTGTTGGTCCCTCTCAATACCTCGTCCACAAAACAAAGCACTGGAAATTGACCTATTTGGTCAAGAATTCTTTTCAAGGATTTGATCTCCACAATATAATAACTCTCTCCACTTTCAATATCATCGCGCAGTGCCATAGAGGAATAGATGCGATAAAAACATGCCTCATAGTAGTCTGCCGGACAGGTATTTATGGTCTGTGCCAGAATGGCACCAAGCGCCACTGTCTTTAAGAACGTGGACTTACCGGAGGCATTGGAACCGGTGAGCAGCACGCCTTTATGGGTATCAACACTATTTTTCACCGGCTGATCGATCAATGGATGATATGCTTCCTTTATGGAATACACCAAATCCTGTGTCCATACCGGCTTACACCATCCATTTTCCATGGATTTCCTGTAAGCGGCGATACATACCGCAGTCTCCATCTGTCCAATCTGGGTGACCAGCACATCCACATCCTCTAAGTGACGGTTCAACTCCTTCAGCATCCTGTTAAACAACATGATATCAATATGCAGAGCCATATTCAGGTAATCTGCCAGAATCTCCAGCGGATTCCCACTGCTCACGCTGCTACCGGCCAGTACCCAACCGGAGCCCCGCTTCATCTTAGCCAGCTTACTCTTGTGCCTTCCAATCATTTCCAGCTGCTTTTCGCAGACAGGAAGGGAAAGTTTTGTCATCCTGTCACTTACATCCAACAGGCGCATCACATATCCCAAACTGGTAAGATAGGGTTCAATGTCCTTCTTCTCTTTATAATAATTGGTAATATTGTAAACCAGCAGTGCCACGATTGCAAAAAGGCCTACTGAGAAATTCACGAAACAAAAGCCGATCAATCCCACCAGCAAAAGATCCAATGCAATGATTTTTCCATTGGAACGCTTTCCCAATACATCAAGATATTCCAAATAATCATATAGAGAATAATTCCCTGTACTCCCCAGTTTTCTCATAAGAAGCTGCAGCTTTACACGTTCATCAGGATGGCTGTCAAAAAATTCCACCATCTTCTCCTGACTCTCCAGTGCCTCTGCCAGCATTGCAGGTGTCCGCAGTGTATAATATAAATATTCTTCCCCAGTGGAGGAAAGAGTATGATTCATTCGCTTGAAAACTTCATCCATATTCAGGTCATTCCAGGTAATATCATCGATCTGACCTTCTTTCGGATGCTTTTTAAAATAACTGTCGATCCGCAGGAAGCGTTCCACCTTATATTCCCGCGTAGGCAGTTTTCCATAATCTTCGTATAAGTGCTTGACAAATCGCTTCTCCAGCTTTCTGGCGTCCCACGCCCCCTTCAGTGCCAGTATCAGCAAAAGTAACCCTATTGTTGTAAAAAACACCAAATACTCCATACTAACCTCATTTCTTATCTCTCATTTATCAGATCCTTATGAATATATGAGGCGGCAGCAGGCCTATGCC
>JAZRJO010000200.1:0-7224 GCA_045645825.1 Acetatifactor sp.
TCGATCAGGCAGACCTTTCCGCCTGCATCAGCACACGCGATAGCCGCCATCATTCCGGCCGCACCGCCGCCGATCACGATCACTCTATTCATAAATCAGCCTTTCTGAAATGATTTTGAGCAAATATTGGGAAATCAAGCTTTTTTCAGGGCTGCTCCACCCAATATGGCATCCTCATCAATATAATCGATCTCATCATTAATATATACCTGATAATTGTTCCATGTATTCTCTAAAAGTTTCAGATGATTCTTCACATCCTGTGGCTGCTTCATGCACAGCGCCACTACCAGAGCATTGATCACACTTAAAGGTGCCACCAAAGAATCCACGATGGACACCATGTCACTGCTTGCCAGCAGATTACAAGAGGAATACAGGTTCATGGGTGAATGCACACTATCTGTAATAGCGATCACATGGGCATTGCGATCATTGGCAAATTCCATGGCCTTCAGAGTCCGCATAGAATATCTGGGAAAACTGATTCCCACAAAACAATCCTTTTCATGAATACGTATCATCTGTTCAAACGTCTCACTGATACTGGTACTTCGAAGAAGAACCACATTCCCCCGAATCATATTCAGATAAAAATGAAGAAAATCTGCCAAGGGCTCATTACTGCGAAGCCCCATTATGTATACTGTATCAGCTTTCAAGATTGTATCCACAGCTGCATCAAATGCTTGGGGATCAATCGTTTCAAGGGTACTTTTGATCCTCTCCATGTCTGATATCAATACAGAAGCAAGCAGCTCTGATTTATTTTTCCTGCCATATGGAACATTCGTCCTCTGTACATCATTTAATTTTCCACGGACACATTCTTCCACAGCCTTCTGAAATCCGGGATACCCATCATATCCCAGTCCTGCTGCAAAACGGACTACCGTGGACTCGCTGATTCCTAAAGCTTCCCCCATCTTGGCTGCTGTCATAAAAACTGCCTGATCGATGTTCTCTTGAATATACTCAGCAATTTTCTTATGGTTCTTGCTCATCTTCTGATAATGCTCGTTTATTCTAGTCAAAACATCATTTTCCGGTTTCATATCACAGCTACTCCTTGTATTCTTTACAGCTACATCGATGTCCAAAAGACATTTTTCCACATTCTTTTATATATTATCACAAACCCACTGTTTAATTCAACCAAAATATGTCATTTTTCAAAATATACCAAAAAATAATACTATTTCACCCAAAAACATCAGAGGGTAACAATACCCTCTGACGCTCTATATACTTTATATGCTTTTTAAAACAATATAACATTCTATACCGGATAAGCCCCGTTCTTGGTATCTGCCTGGGTCATATCAACCTTTTCCTGCTGTGCCTGACGATATTTGAAGAAATCCGTTGCAACCTGAGGGAACAAAGCGTAGCTTAATACGTCCTCATCCTGCTGTTTCCACTCTTTCATCTCATTTTCCAATTTATCCAACTCGTTATCGATCAGATCTGCGTAACGACAGGTGATTCTCTCTACACCGGGAATAACCTTATCAATGACTTCCTGGTTCATAGGCTTAATGGTCTGACCATATTCACCGCGAAGTACTGCCTTGGTCTCCTTGGTAGCCATCTTATAACGCTCTCCCATCAACACGTTGAACACAGCCTGAGTACCAGCGATCTGAGATGAAGGAGTAACGAGAGGCGGCTCACTCAGATCCTTACGTACACGTGGAATCTCCTGAAGCACATCATAATACTTATCTTCTGCGTTCTGTTCCTTTAACTGGCTTACCATGTTGGAAAGCATACCGCCGGGTACCTGATACAGCAAAGTCTTGATATCAACACCCATAACCTTAGGATTCAAAAGGCCGTTAGCAAGACACTCATCTCTGAAAGGTCTGAAGTAATCTGCGATCTCTGCCAGTAGATTCTGATCAAATCCGGTATCATAAGGGGTATCTTTAAAGGTCTCTACCATAACCTCAGTTGCAGGCTGAGAAGTACCCAGTGCAAAAGGACTCATAGCGGTATCGATCACATCCACACCGGCCTCTACTGCCTTCAGATAAGTCATGCTTGCCACACCGGAGGTGTAGTGGGTATGTAACTGAATGGGTAGCTTAGTAGCACTCTTCATAGCAGTGATCAACTCTGTTGCTTTATAAGGAACTAACAGACCTGCCATATCCTTGATACAGATGGAGTCAGCACCCATCTCCTCTATTTTCTTAGCAGTCTCCATCCAGTACTCCAGAGTATAAGCATCACCCAGAGTATAGGAAAGAGCAATCTGTGCATGACCTCTGCCTTCCTGTACCTTAAATTTGTTGGTAGCATTTACAGCTGCCTGCAGGTTACGAAGGTCATTGAGACAATCAAAAATACGAATGATATCAATACCGTTGGAGATAGACTTCTGTACAAAGTATTCTACAACGTCATCTGCGTAAGGTCTGTAACCCAAAATATTCTGTCCACGGAACAGCATTTGCAGCTGAGTATTCTTAAATCTGTCACGAATCTTTCTGAGTCTGTCCCAGGGATCTTCCTTCAAGAAACGAAGGGAAGCATCAAAAGTAGCCCCACCCCAGCACTCTACGGAATGATATCCAACCTGATCCATCTTCTCTAAGATAGGAAGCATAAGACTGGTAGGCATTCTGGTCGCGATCAGAGACTGGTGTGCGTCACGTAATATAGTTTCCGTTATTTTAATCGGCTTTTTTACTTGTTCTGGCATAGAAACCTCCTATTAATCAATCATTTAGAATACACCGAAGATAGCCATAAAGGTACCTGCGGCTACGGCAGTACCGATAACACCAGCCACGTTCGGTCCCATGGCATGCATGAGAAGGAAGTTGGTAGGATCGGCTTCTGCTCCGACTTTCTGAGATACACGGGCTGCCATAGGCACCGGGGATACACCGGCGGAACCGATGAGCGGATTTACCTTGCCCTTGGTAGCGATACACATAAGCTTACCAAAGAGTACACCGGCAGCCGTACCGAACATGAAGGCAATCAGACCCAGGATAACAATCTTGATGGTATCCCAGTTTAAGAATGCTTCTGCACTGGTGGTAGCACCTACTGATGTGCCCAACAGGATAACTACGATGTACATCAATGCATTGGAAGCAGTGTCTGTCAGCTGTCTTACCACACCGGACTCTCTAAAGAGATTACCCAACATCAGCATACCTACAAGGGGTGCTGTGGTAGGAAGGATCAGACATACTACAATAGTTACAACGATAGGGAATAAAATCTTCTCCAGCTTAGATACCGGTCGAAGCTGTCCCATTTTAATCTTGCGCTCTTTTTCTGTGGTAAGAAGCTTCATAATAGGGGGCTGAATGATCGGTACCAGTGACATATAGGAGTACGCTGCCACTGCAATAGGACCTAAGATCGCTGTCTGTCCCAGCTTACCTGCCAAGAAGATAGAGGTAGGACCGTCAGCACCACCAATGATGGAGATTGCTGCGGCTGCCTTGTCATTAAAGCCCAGCCAGATCGCTCCGAAGTATGCAGCAAAGATACCGAACTGCGCTGCTGCACCCAGCAAAAAGCTCTTAGGATTGGCAATCAATGGACCAAAGTCAGTCATGGCACCTACACCCATGAAGATCAGGGAAGGTAAGATCGCCCATTCATCTAATAAGTAAAAATAATACAGTAAGCCGCCCACTCCATTGGCAGAGTCTTCTACGCTCAGCATGATGTCCGGATAAATATTTACCAACAACATACCAAATGCGATTGGGGTCAAAAGAAGCGGCTCAACCCCCTTGGCAATCGCAAGATAAAGGAAAACACATGCAACCAGGATCATCACGTAGTTGCCTACGGTCAGGTTAAAAAACGCTGTCTGATGGATCAGGTTGTCAAGCGTTGTAGTAATATATTCCATTTGTTGACCTCCTGTGATTTGTTATACCGGTCCGGAAAGAATACCGGATTAGTTCAAGGTTGCAAGTAATGCACCAGCCTCAACAGCATCACCAACAGCCACATCGATACTTGCAATTGTTCCATCCTTGGGCGCAACAACAGGAATCTCCATCTTCATTGCTTCCAGAATCACTACAGGATCACCGGCCTTCACTGCCTGACCTACTTTGCCTTCTAACTTAAATATCTTACCGGCTGCACCGGCTTCGATTCTTACACTGCCTGCTGCGCCGGTAGCTGCAGGTGCAGGTGCTGGAGCTGCTACAGTAGTAGGAGCTGCTACAGGTGCGGGTGCTGCTGCAGGTGCTGCAACAGGAGCTGCGGGTGCTGCCTTAGGGGCTACAGGAGCCTTGGGTGCTGCGGGTGCTGCCGGACGTACTACGCCTGCGGTTACCTCTTCAACTACTACATCATATACGTTGCCATTTACGGTAATGGTATAATTCTTCATGATTCATTCCTCCAATATATATTGCGTCTTTTATTATCATCTTCTTCTATTTACTTTGCGGATACTTGTTACCACGAAATCATCCGTAGATGTAGCACCCTCATATGCAGCGATCGCTGCTGCGATAACTGCCACAAGCTCCGTGTCATCTGCAAGATTTGCCTCCGGTGCAGCCACTGTAGGAGTTGCTGCCGATGCAGGTGCAGATGTCGGTGCATTCTTCTCCACTTTATCCTTCACTTCTTTATGATTGGGCTCTTTGTGATTGAACTTAGCCTGGATCTTAGGAATAATACTAAAAACAGAAATGATCGCACTGATCAGGATCAATACTACGAATACGGTACCCATACCGATCAGCGTATTCAGGGCTGCTTTCACCATCAGTTCTCCCATGGAAGATACCGGATTCAGGGCAACTGACTGAAGTTCCATAAACATATCATTGCTCAGAATAACCTCTGCCTCCGCACTCTTCTTTTCTCCCGTCACCTCCACGATAACGACAATCTGATTATCATCGATCTTGGCACTTGCCTCACCGATGGATACGATCTGACCAATCTCGTCCGCTGCAGAGTGAAAGGAAGTAATACCTGTCTTAACAGCATAACCGTCAACCAACATGGAGTAGCTGTCCGAAAAAAACGCCTCCACTTCTTTTGCAGTTCTCTCATCAAAGATGCCTACATTGGCATCATCCATGAAATTCTGCATAAAAGGCACGATCTGCTCGGCGGCATACTGCTTTGCATAATCTACCTTGTACTGCTCATATTCCGTGTACTGCACTTCTCCACAGGCTGTCAATCCAAAGATACAGGTAATCATGCTTATCAAAGCTATTAATTTCTTCATCTTAATCACCCTTTCTAGACTGTTCCGTGTTTTTTGTCAGGACGGCTCTCTACCTTTGAGAATAACATTTCAAAAGCACCGATCACATACTTTCTGGTATCGGCCGCTTCTACAACCATGTCCACATATCCTCTCTTAGCAGCACTTACTACATTGTTCTGCAGCGCTGCATATTCTGCCGCTTTCTCATTGATGACGTCAGCCCCCTGACCTTCATACATGATCTTAGCTGCCAGTTTGGCATCCATAGTGCCGATTTCAGCATTTGGCCATGCCATAACCACATCTGCACCGATGGCCTTGGAATTCATTGCCACATAAGCAGTACCGTATGCCTTGCCGATGATCACATTCACCTTAGGTACCGTAGCGTTTGCAAATGCATATGTAAGTTTGGAAACTGCCTTGGCAATTCTCTTTTCAGAGCACATGGTAGCTTCATACCCCTTCACATTGGTCAGTGTCAGAACAGGAATCTCGAATGCATCACAGAAAGTTACGAAATCAGCTGCCTTCTCACAGCCCTTTGCAGTGAGCACTGCATCTAATTTAGTCTGTACCTTGCCCTCTTCGTCCAAGATCTCACTGCGGTTAGCAACGGCACCAACAGTTGCGCCGTTCAGTTTCATAAATCCGATCACCATCTCAGGTGCATAATCCTTCTTCAATTCGAAGAAATTGTAGTTATCTGCCAGGATAGACAGCGCTACAGCCGTGTCACCCACGCAGCCTGCAATCTCAGGATTTACTCTGTTCAGATCATCCGTGCAGACCTCATAATTGCCATCGTCTTCATTGTTAGCAGGAAGGTATGTGATCAAATCTCTGATCTGTGCCAAAATAGAAGCCTCGTCAGCCACCACATCTACGATACCGCTTTCCTTAGCCTGGAACTGTGCAGAAGAGCTGTCACATTTGGAAATCTCATTGCCCGCAAGTGCATTGGGCGCATTCACAAATAATTTCGCGCTCTTCTCTTCCATAAAGGTAAAATCGGTCATAGTGGGGAATAATGCCAGTCCGCCGCCGCAGCTTCCGAAAATAGCAGTGATCTGAGGAATCACTCCGGAAGCAAGGGTCTGCTTCATATAAATCTCGCCAAATGCATTCAGTGCGTCAGTAGCCTCCTGAAGTCTAAGACCTGCGGAATCCAAAAGCCCGATCACCGGTGCTCCCATCTTCTCTGCCAGATTGTAGAGATTGGAAATCTTCTTTGCATGCATCTCACCTACGCTGCCGTTCATCACAGAAGCATCCTGGCTATAGACATAAACAAGATTGCCATCGATCACTCCATAGCCGGTAATACAACCGTCTGAAGGAAGTTCGCCGGGTTTCATATTAAAATCCGTAGCCCTTGCTGTCACAAGCGCGCCGATTTCAACGAAACTGTTGTCGTCGAGTAAAGCTGCAATTCTTTGACTCGCTTTTGAAGTAGTACTCATGTTTTGCCCTCCATTTATAATAAATATAAATAAACTGCTTAATTCGAGGCAGACACCCGATTTTCGACTTATTTGTGTATAAATCCGCAAATGCCCCCATGATTAATGTTCAGACAAATTATACCATAAAAAAAGCAATTTGACTAGTACAAATTGCTTTTTTTTACAAGAAATATATGTTTAATTATCACAAACTCTTTAACAGGAATCTTTCTCCGATTTGCCGCACACACCATAGAAAGTCAATTTTTTGCACTGCGGATTGGGTCACAATGGGAATTGTTTGCAACACCTTCTCTCCCAACAGATAAGACACTTCTCCCACCTGCATCCCTGCCGCCACAGGTGCCTTGAGCGAATCCGGCATAGAATAGCGCAATTCAAATTGCTCATCCTCTCTCAGCAACAAACCATTGTCATCTGCCTCAAGCGCACCTGCATCCTGCGACAGTGCAATTTCCACATACGCCGTACTCCCAAGCCGTTCTGTACAGCCTTCATATACCATAACGGGCTTAAATTTTCCGGTATCTATGGTCACTTCAT
>JAZRJO010000201.1:0-2229 GCA_045645825.1 Acetatifactor sp.
GTGCTTGAGAACCCTACAGAAGAATATCCGCTGCTAAATGATCAGACCACGTTTTACATTTGCCGCGGTCGGGCATGCCAGCCACCGGTGAATGAATTGTCCGGGGATTTCCTTATTTGATAATGGACCCTTTATATTCACTGGGTGTCATATTGGTAAAGTGTTTAAAGCATTTAGAAAAGTACTGCGGATTGTCAAAGTGCAAAAGATCCGCAATCTGTGTCATATTATACCGATCTTCCCTTATGAGCCTTTTGGCTTCCGCGATTTTTAACGAGTTATAGTACTGTATGATACCGCAGTTCTTGTACAAAGAGAACAGGTATTTTACAGTACTTTCGCTTTTGCCGGTATATTTGGCGATATCGCCGATGGTGACTTTCCCGTAAATATTATCATTGAGATAATCCAGGATCTCCTTCACATTATAAGGCACTTCTACACCATCGATCACAAAGCTCTGGCGGTGCTTTTTGGTTACTACATCATTGTTGCGGCACAGTCTGATCAGGAAAATCTCCAGTAAATTTTTTGTCATCTGGCTGCTGCCGAAGGGAGAAGGGGTGATCTTTACCAGCTTCTGCAGAAAAGGATTACGGTTGTCGGCCAGGCGAAAGCAGGAGAGTCCTTCGGAAAAGAGCATGGAAAGGAGACTTTTCTCCTCTGAGCTCAATTTGAAGATCTTGCCTTCAAAGTTCTTCATCGCCCGGCTCTTGCATTCGAAGGTGATAATGCTTACGTTGGGAGCTACACTTTTGTTGCTGGACAGATTGTGATATTCGTTGGGCTTATGGAAGGTCATCTCACCGCTCTTCAGAATAAACCGGTTCTTGTCCGCGGTACAGATCATTTCTCCTTTATCTATGTAGACCATTTCCCAGAAATCGTGGCGTTCTCCGTCGTAGCTGAAATTCTTGGCCAGCTCCATATAGAATATCGTTATGATCTTATCTACATTGATCACTTTATCAAAACCCATGCGTGTAAAATTATCTTTCATGGTGGTACCTCGTTGTCTGATTTTATAATCATTATAACTGATTTGGCATTTTGATGCAAATAAATTGTTACAAAAAGAATGCGCTGATAAGGGAGCCGGCATTTTTGATTTCATGAAAATCAATGATGTCGCAGCTAACAAAGTAAACCTCGGTAAAGTAAAAAAAATTACCGAGGTTTACTTTGACAAAACAATAAAATTGGTGTATACTTAAGCTGTGGTCGGAAAAAATACAAATTTTACCGAGGTGAACTGAAATGATTTTGTCATATACAGAGTGCATAAAAAAATATGGTAATGATTATCAGTTGGGAAGAGCTGTTGCAGAAGAGACTATTTATCGAGTGGAGCCTGGTTTGTATTCCACAAAGCGTTATCCGTCAGAACTGGGTATTATCGTGAAGAAATATCCGGAGGCTATTTTGACCGGTGAATATGCCTTTTATTGCCATGATCTGACAAATGTGGTTCCGGAGAAATACTTTATTGCAACCAAGGCGAAGGCGGCAAAGCTCACTGATCCCAGAATCGTACAGATATATGTCAGAGATGATCTGTTGCAGTTGGGAATGATTGAAAAAGAGATTAATGGTGTTACTGTAAAAATATATGATAAAGAGAGAATGTTGATTGAGTTATTGCGGAATAAAAATACGATGCCTTATGATTTGTATAAAGAAATCATTGGCAATTATAGAAAGATGATTGATGAGCTTCAGATTTGGAGAATACAGGAATATGCGGATATTTTTCCAAAGAGTAAGCTGATCAGGAAAGCACTGGAAGGGGAGGTTTTTTGATGAAACTACAACAGATGATGGAAATATACCATGAAGATGGACTGACTAGGGAACTGGCAGCCGCACGTGTTTGTCAGGATATCGTGTTAAAGGCCATTGCAGAAGGTCCTCTTAGCAGGAATGTGACGATAAAAGGCGGTGTTGTTATGAGGAACTTGACCAATAATAACAGACGCGCAACCAGAGATATTGATTTGGACTTCATTCAATATTCCATAGAAGACGGGGCAATACAAGAGTTTATTAAAAAACTGGATTGCCTCCAAGGAATCAAATTAGAGACTGTCGGAGCAATTGAGACGCTCAAGCATCAAGATTATCAGGGAAAATCCATCAAACTGCGAATTACCGATGAGGAAGGTACTTGTGTGGAAAGCAAGATTGATATCGGGGTACATAGGCATCTGGAGCTTGAGCAAGAGGAGTATT
>JAZRJO010000202.1:0-2285 GCA_045645825.1 Acetatifactor sp.
CCAATTTCTCAAGTGTCAGGGCACCTGCAACTACCGCATCGATCATTCCCTGATCTTCACTGACGGGAATAAAGGCACCACTCAGTCCTCCTACATAGGAAGATGCCATCACACCACCCTTTTTCACCTGATCATTTAACAATGCAAGGGCAGCTGTAGTACCGGGAGCACCTGCATATTCCAGCCCGATCTCACAGAGGATATCTGCCACACTGTCACCGATGGCCGGTGTGGGCGCCAGTGACAGATCTACGATACCGAAAGGTACATTCAGCATCTTGGAAGCTTCCTGGGCTACCAGTTGTCCTACACGTGTCACCTTGAAAGCGGTCTTTTTGATGGTCTCACAGAGCACCTCAAAATTCTCACCTCTTACCTTTTCCAAAGCTGTCTTTACCACACCGGGGCCACTGACACCTACGTTGATAATCTTATCAGCCTCGGTCACGCCGTGGAAAGCACCTGCCATAAACGGGTTGTCATCCGGTGCGTTGCAAAATACAACCAGCTTAGCACAGCCCAGAGAATCTGCCTCTTTGGTATACTCTGCAGTCTCCTTAATCACCTCACCCATCAACTTCACCGCATCCATGTTGATACCGGTCTTAGTGGAGCCCAGATTCACAGAACTGCAGACACGCTCAGTAGTAGACAGTGCCAAAGGTATGGAACGGATCAGCAATTCATCTGCCGGTGTCATTCGTTTGCTCACCAGTGCCGAATAACCACCGATAAAGTTCACCCCTACTTTCTTTGCCACGCAGTCCAATGTCTGTGCAATTGTTGCAAAATCTTCCACTGTCTTACAGGCAGCACCGCCGATCAGGGCAATGGGCGTCACCGATATTCTCTTATTTACAATGGGAATCCCAAACTCCCTGGAAATCTCCTCACCTGTACTTACCAGATCCTTGGCAGCCTCATATATCTTGGCATAAATCTTGTCATTCAACTTCTGAAGGTCGCTGTCGATACAGTCTAAGAGACTGATGCCCATGGTGATGGTACGGACATCCAGCTTCTCCTTCTCGATCATGTTGTTTGTTTCTGTTACTTCAAATATATTGATCATGGAATATCTCTCCTGTATACTAGATTCTGTGCATCTTATCAAAAATTTCTTCCTTCTGACATTTGATCACCACGCCGATCTCCTCACCCAACACTGCCAGCTCATCTGCCAAATCACCAAAAGGCTTATCCGTTCCATTGGTATCCACGATCATCATCATATTAAAATATCCCTGTACGATGGTCTGTGAGATATCCAGAATGTTGATCCCATTCTCAGCCAGATATGTACATACCTTCGCAATGATTCCTACGGTATCTTTTCCCACCACTGTAATGATTGTCTTTTTCATAGTTCCTCCAATTAAATCTTTCATATGTTTTTTGATTATGTTACCAAAAGTTTCCTGATTTTGCAAGTCTTTCTGTAAAGTTCTTGATCTAAATATCACTTGCTGTCTGATTATTACACATACACCACCGGCGACACTTCACTGCGATTCGCCACCTGCAGCTTAAAATCACCGGCATTATAAGGATTATCCCCCATGGTGATCTCCATCCTCACCGCTTCATAAGCAAGCTCCGGCAGATTATTTTCCTTGGACAGATGTCCCAAGATGATCGTCTGCAGTTTGTCATGAAGTATCCTGGAAATCAGTCTTCCGGAATTTTCGTTGGACAAATGACCACGTTCCCCAAGAATACGCTGCTTTAAATAATACGGATAGGGTCCTACCTGCAACATATTCACATCATGATTGGCCTCGATCAAAAGAGCATCCATACCCTTGAGGCACTCTACCGTATAATCATTGTAAATCCCTAAGTCTGTACAGATACCCACCTTTTTATTACCATATCCTATACGGTACGCCACAGGTTCTGCGGCATCATGTGAAATACGCATAGGATTCACCGTCACATCCTTGATTACCATCTTCTCATCAGATTTCACCTCATGGAACAGTTCTTCGTCCACTTTTCCCAGGCTTCCACTTTCTTTTATGGCCTCTATGGTGCCTGCCGTAGCATAAATGGGGATCTGGTATTTTCTTGCCATAACACCCAGACCACTGATGTGATCTGCATGCTCATGGGTGATCAGGATACCATCCAAGTCACCGCCATTGATCCCCAGACTATTCAGCCCGCATTCCGCACGTTTGCCGCTGATTCCCACATCTACCAAAAGGTGTGTAGCATCCGAACCAACATAGATACAATTGCCGCTACTTGCACTGGCGATACTGCATAATCTCATCAAACTGCCC
>JAZRJO010000203.1:0-4263 GCA_045645825.1 Acetatifactor sp.
AATATTGAGAAGTGTATGAGAAGGGCATCCGCAAGCGGGTGCCCTTTTTGGACCTTGAAGCATGCCTGATTGCCAAAAGAGGATATTAAATAATTATAAAATATCAAAAAATATGAAAGAATGTATTTACAAATCAAGACATATCATGTAATATATGATTCATGGGTTAGCACTCTACGAAAGAGAGTGCTAACAAAAATAGAAGATAAATCATGCAAATATAGGAGGTTTACTATGAAATTAGTACCATTAGGTGACAGAGTTGTATTAAAGCAGTTAGTTGCAGAAGAAACAACAAAGTCTGGTATCGTTTTACCAGGACAGAATAAAGAGAAACCACAGCAGGCAGAAGTAATTGCTGTAGGCCCAGGCACAGAAGAAGTGAAGATGGAAGTAAAGGTTGGCGACAACGTAATTTACTCTAAGTATGCAGGAACAGAAGTGAAGCTGGACAACGAAGAGTATATCATTGTAAAGCAGAATGACATTCTGGCAATCATTGGCTAATAGCCGCAACAAAATTTATGGAGGCATAAAACAATGGCAAAAGAGATTAAATACGGCGCAGAAGCCCGTGCAGCATTAGAATCCGGTGTAAACCAGTTGGCGGACACCGTGAGAGTAACTTTAGGACCCAAAGGAAGAAATGTCGTTCTGGACAAATCTTTCGGTGCTCCCCTGATCACCAATGACGGTGTGACCATTGCAAAAGAGATCGAGTTAAAGGATGCATTTGAGAACATGGGTGCACAGCTTGTAAAGGAAGTAGCTACCAAGACCAATGATGTGGCCGGTGACGGTACCACTACTGCAACTGTTCTGGCACAGGCTATGATCAATGCAGGAATGAAGAACCTGGCAGCAGGTGCTAACCCCATCATCTTAAGAAAGGGCATGAAGAAAGCTACTGACTGTGCAGTAGAAGCTATTGCTAAGATGAGCCAGAAGGTAGACGGCAAGAACCACATTGCAAGAGTAGCAGCAATCTCTGCAGGTGATGATGAAGTAGGACAGCTGGTAGCTGATGCTATGGAGAAGGTATCCGGAGACGGTGTGATCACCATCGAAGAGTCCAAGACCATGCAGACTGAGCTGGATCTGGTAGAAGGTATGCAGTTTGACAGAGGCTATATCTCTGCTTATATGGCAACTGATATGGATAAGATGGAAGCAGTTCTTGACAATCCTTATATCCTGATCACTGATAAGAAGATTTCCAGCATCCAGGAGATATTGCCTTTGCTTGAGCAGGTAGTACAGTCCGGTGCAAAGCTTCTGATCATCGCTGAAGATGTAGAAGGCGAAGCACTGACCACTCTGATCGTTAATAAGCTGCGTGGTACCTTCAACGTAGTAGCTGTGAAGGCTCCCGGATACGGTGAGAGAAGAAAAGCTATGCTGGAGGATATCGCTATCCTGACCGGTGGTACTGTGATCAGCTCTGAAGTAGGTTATGAGTTGAAAGATACCGATCTGAGCATGCTTGGTCATGCAAAATCTGTGAAAGTACAGAAGGAGAACACCGTTATTGTTGATGGTGATGGTGATAAGGCTGCGATCCAGTCCAGAATCAACCAGATCAAGGCTCAGATTGAAGAGACCACTTCTGATTTCGACAGAGAGAAATTACAGGAGAGATTGGCTAAGTTGGCAGGCGGTGTAGCCGTGATCCGTGTAGGTGCAGCTACCGAGACCGAGATGAAGGAAGCTAAGCTTCGTATGGAAGATGCTCTGGCAGCTACAAGAGCAGCTGTAGAGGAAGGCATCATCTGTGGTGGCGGTTCCGCATATATCCATGCTTCTAAGGAAGTTGCTAAGCTGGCAGAGACTCTGGAAGGTGACGAGAAGACCGGTGCAAGCATCGTTCTGAAGGCCTTGGAGGCTCCTCTGTTCCACATTGCTGCTAACGCAGGTCTGGAAGGAAGCGTGATCATCAATAAGGTAAGAGAGTCTGAGGCCGGTGTAGGCTTCGATGCTCTGAAGGAAGAATATGTTGATATGGTTAGTGCAGGTATTCTGGATCCCGCTAAGGTTACCAGAAGTGCTCTCCAGAACGCTAACAGCGTAGCCAGCACACTGCTGACCACTGAGTCTGTTGTTGCTAACATTAAGGAAGAGATGCCCCCTATGCCCGCAGGTGCAGGCGGAATGGGCGGTATGATGTAAGATGACCGTAGAACTCCGAAAGTTGCAGGCCTTAGGGGCGGTGCAAAGCACCGCCCCGGGGATGTGGCTTTCGGAGTTTTTTGTTTGGTAAGCAGCTTTTGTTTAACAGGAGGATGTATGAATCGTTTTGAATACATAGTAGTAAGTATCGATGGGGATTATGCGCATTTGCGGAGGACGGATATTGAATCAGATGAACTGAAACTGGTGGCCAGGGCACTTTTGCCGACTGAGATTATGGAGGGAACGAAGCTGCTTTATGAATGGATGCAGTATAATGTTATTGATTAAGTGGTCAGAATCTAAAAAAAGTATTGACATTCTCCCTAAATAGGTCTATACTGAAGTAGAACTGAATGATGATTACTAGATAAGAGTGGACTTGCGCCACTCTTTCTTGTATGTATGAACCGGAAAAGAAAGGAATGGTGAGGAATGTCCAAGAGAGAGGAATACGAAGCAAAGACGGAAGCGCTTCTTACCCCCATTGCCCAGGCAAATGGCGTGGAGATTTACGATGTAGAGTATGTAAAGGAAGGGGCAGACTGGTATCTGAGGGCATACATTGACAAGCCGGAAGGTGTGAGCATCATCGATTGTGAGACGGTGAGCCGGGCGCTTTCAGATGTGCTGGATAAGGAAGATTTCATCCCTGGTGCGTATATTTTGGAAGTCAGCAGTCCCGGGCTTGGCAGGACGCTTAAGAAGGATAAGCACCTTGAGAAGAGTATAGGCGAAGAGGTAGAGATCAAATTGTTTAAGCCGGTTGAGAAATGTAAGGATTTTGCAGGCATTCTGACCGCTTTTGATGAGAAAGAGATTACGATTCGGGACGGGGATGTGTCCAGAACGTTTGAAAGAAGTACGATCGCATTGATCAGATTAGTACTTGATTTTTAATAAGAATGGAGGAAATGTAAGAAAATGAACAAAGAATTAATGGAAGCACTGGATATTCTGGAGAAGGAGAAAGAGATCAGCAAAGATACCTTGTTTGATGCCATTGAGAATTCCTTGATGACCGCTTGCAAGAATCACTTCGGTAAAGCAGATAATGTAAAGGTGGAGATCAATCGTGAGACTTGCGATTTCCTGGTGTATGCGGAGAAGGAAGTAGTGGAGACACAGGATGATGTGGAAGATGATTGTCTGCAGATTGCATTAGAGGATGCCAGGGAGATTTCTGCGAAGGCTTCTGTGGGTGATATGCTCCATATAGAGATAAGATCCAAGGAATTTGGCCGTATCGCTACCCAGAACGCCAAGAATGTTATCTTGCAGAAGATCCGTGAAGAAGAGAGAAGCGTTATTTACAATCAGTTCTTTGAAAAGGAAAAAGATGTAATGACCGGCGTGGTACAGCGTTATGTGGGTCGTAACATCAGCATTAATCTGGGAAAGGCAGACGCTATGCTCAGTGAGAGCGAACAGGTAAAGGGTGAGATCTTCAGACCCACCGAGCGTATTAAGGTATATGTACTGGAAGTAAAGAATACTCCAAAAGGACCTCGCATCAATGTAAGCCGTACTCATCCGGAGTTGGTGAAGAGATTGTTTGAGGCAGAGGTGACTGAGATCAAGGATGGTACCGTAGAGATCAAGAGTATCGCCAGAGAAGCCGGCAGCCGTACCAAGATCGCGGTATGGAGCAATAATCCGAATGTTGATGCAGTTGGTGCCTGTGTAGGTATGAATGGTGCCAGAGTCAATGCTATCGTAGAGGAGCTTCGCGGGGAGAAGATTGATATCGTTAATTGGGATGAGAACCCCGGTAATCTGATTCAGAATGCTTTGTCACCGGCTAAGATCGTTGCAGTATTTGCAGATCCCGACGATAAGACCGCTAAGGTAGTAGTACCGGATTATCAGTTGTCTCTGGCCATCGGTAAGGAAGGTCAGAATGCCAGATTGGCAGCCAGATTGACCGGTTATAAGATTGATATTAAGTCTGAGACACAGGCCAAGGATGCTCCCGGTTTCCGTTATGAAGATTACATTGATCTGGATGAAGAGTACGACGAGTATGAAGAGGACTATGAAGAGTCCTATGAGGAATAATAACATGGCTAAGAAGATTCCTTTGAGGCAGTGTGTAGG
>JAZRJO010000204.1:0-1681 GCA_045645825.1 Acetatifactor sp.
CTTCGTAAGATAGGAGGAGAAAGTAGTGAGATCATCAGGCATCGAGTGATGGAGGCCAGGAAGATGCAGGAACAGCGGTATCAGGGAACCGGAATACATTTCAATGCTGAGATCCTTTCCGCAGAAATGGAGAGATATTGCCCCCTTGGCAGTGCACAGCAGAAAGTCATGGAACATGCTTATGAAGCCATGCAGTTAAGTGCCAGGGGATATTACAGAATCTTACGTGTGGCCCGTACCATTGCAGACCTTGCGGGAGAGGAGCAGATAAAGGAAGAACATCTGTTGGAGGCTATTTGTTACAGAACCAATGATAGGATTTACTGGAGCAGCCAGACAGAAGACCGGAACCGAAAATGAGGAGGTGAATAGATGAAGAACAACGGTATTAGCATGACAGAAGCAGAAGAAAAGAATGCCTATGCCTACTGGCTAAGCAATCTGGCGGGGGTGGGAGATAAAACCTTGCTACAATTGACACAGGTACATAAGGATCCCCGAGAGATTTATGGAAGATGGAAGAAAGCAGGCAATCAGACGCCGCCTGAGTATGCGCATTTGTTGACACCAAAGCAGCAACAGACCATTGGTGAGGCTGTCAGTAGTCTTAGAAACTGGGATGTGTTGGCAGAGTATGAGAAATTAGGGCATCAAGGTATCCGGTTTCTTACCATGTCTAGTGAGGAGTATCCGGGCAGGCTTCGGAATATCCCCGATCCGCCCTTTTGTGTTTATGTGAAGGGAGAGGTGCCAAGGGAAGATGTCTTGTCAGTTGCCATCATAGGAGCCAGGGAATGTTCGGAATATGGACATTTCGTGGGTGGTGAGCTGGGAAAGGTGCTTGGTAAGAATGGTGTACAGGTGATTAGCGGTATGGCCAGAGGAATAGATGGAATCAGCCAGGCTGCTTGTCTGGATGCCGGTGGCACTTCATATGGTGTGCTTGGCTGCGGGGTAGATATCTGCTACCCCTCAGGTAATAGAAAACTTTATGACCGGTTGTTAACACAGGGCGGTATCCTGTCCTCATATCCTCCGGGGACTTTACCCAAAGCCCAGCTTTTTCCGCCCCGTAATCGTATCGTCAGCGGTTTGTCAGATGTGGTGATCGTGGTGGAAGCCAGACAAAAGAGCGGCACACTGATCACAGTTGATATGGCGTTAGAACAGGGTAGGGAGGTCTATGTGGTGCCGGGGCGGCTGACAGATAGGTTGAGCGATGGCTGCAATAAGCTGATGAAGCAGGGAGCAGGAATTATTTTGTCTCCGGAAGATTTTCTGAGGGAAATGAGCCAAAGCTTTCCGGGGATGGTGCCCCGGATGATTCCTGGAAGATCAATGACTGCAAACCCAGAGACGGAAGTGCCCGACGGAAAGAAACAAAAAAGGAGGAGTTGTGAGCAAAAGCCTCAGGGGCAGGGAAAACAGGCTACAGTGCAGCAAACGGATGCTTTGGCACAAAAAATCTATGGGGGTATTGATTTCTATCCCAGATCTGTGGACCAGATCAAAGAAGCTGCAGGAGTAGACATTCCTTATTATCAAATGCAACAGATTCTGATGAAACTATGCATGACCGGACAAGTGAGACAAGTTTCTACCGGTTTTTACGAGAAAAATGCATCTGCCACTGGATTTTAGTTGGGATTTTTGTTATACTATCAACAGTTCAGCCAGAGAC
>JAZRJO010000205.1:0-1586 GCA_045645825.1 Acetatifactor sp.
GGTTCTAGGTTATGGAGGGCGGCAACCCACGGGCATAACCGCAAGAATGCATGGGCATTCTTGCGGTCGCTTCGCTCGCCAAGTGGTTGGGAAAGCATTCGATCGAGCAAGCTCGAGCGAATGCTTTCTCAACCATTTGGCTCTGCCCTGTACGTACATTATATAGTATTCAAAACCACATGACAAGCTTTTTCCTTAAAATTAAATTAATTTGTTTACTTTCCACTCATGATGTGTTACAATGTACTTAAGTAACGCTGTAATATTTTACAGCGTAAAAGCGGAATGAGAGGTAGTACCTGTATGAATAAGAAAATTAAAACCAATGCTGTGGATAGTCTGTTTGATGCAATTTTAAGTCTGGAAAATAGGGAAGAATGTTATATTTTTTTTGAGGATCTGTGTACCGTGAATGAATTGCTGTCTCTTTCCCAGAGATTCGAAGTTGCGGCTATGCTGAAAAGTCGCAAGACTTATCTGGAAATTGCTGAGAAAACCGGTGCTTCCACTGCTACCATCAGCCGTGTGAATCGCTCTCTGAATTATGGAAATGATGGTTATGACCTTGTATTTGGCCGTACCGGCAAATTAACAAATGAAACGATTAATTAAATAAGTAATCTAAAACAGGCGTCCTGTATCACTTAGTGACAACAGAACGCCTGCTTTTTAAAGTCTTTCTCCAAAGCTTTTTTCTAAAGCTTCTTTGGCAGTCCTTTTAACAGCCCTGTCGGAAGGCTTCACCGTCTTAGGGATAACGAGCTTAGTCTTGCCATCGGCAGTTTCCTCATATACAATGCACTTGCCCAGCAACACTGCTTCATCATCTATCTCAATGTCCATGGTGGTCACATCACCCGAAACCTTTGCCTTTTCTGTAAGCTCAACCATCTGGGGTGCCACGATATTTCCCTGTACCTCTCCGCCGACAATGACAGCTTCTGCTTCCACATTGCCACAGATCCTTCCTGTTGCTCCTACAATCAAAGTTCCGGTGACCTTCACATTACCACATATCGTTCCATCAACTCTGGCAGATCCTCCTGCTGTAAAATCACCCTGCAGTTTTGATTCCGGACCCAATATGGAATTTATCCTTACAATGGGAGCTTCCTTTTTACCAAACATTATGACTTCCTCCTTAGTAACTCAGCCACTGATGGACAGCATTTCCATGGGATCAATATATGCCCCATCCTTCATGATCTGATAACCAAATTTCTTATTGTTTGCGTTAATAATGAAAATCGTAGTTCCCTGTGCCACCTCATCACCCAGTTTTACAGATGTCTCACCCTGATTACGATAAATGGTAGTATAACCGTTGCCATGATCAACCCAAACACTATATCCATACTGTGCATCTTCATTGATGGCCGTTACCGTACCTCTTGCAGTGGCCACCACAGTTATGCCTGCCGATGCAGTAAATATGCATATAGGATCGCCTTCCTTACTCTCTTCGATGGAAGCTGAACCCGTCAATGGATACTCTGTTGGAAGTGCCTGTGCCGCCAGTGTCTCTGTCAATCCCTGCACCTCTGCAGCCTTCTGATTCACATTCTCACTCAATATGTTGATCTTAT
>JAZRJO010000206.1:0-3481 GCA_045645825.1 Acetatifactor sp.
ACCACCTTAGTGTAAACCATCTTGGAGATGTGGCGGTTAATGGTGTTGAAGGTCAGAGTCGGTGAATCCTCCTTCTGTCCCACGATTTCACCGTAAGGCACCAGTCCCAGCTTGATCAGCGCCTGGAAACCGTTACAAACACCAAGTGCCAGACCATCTCTCTGATTCAACAGATCCATGACAGCTTCCTTCATCTTCTCATTCTGGAAGGCGGTTGCAAAGAACTTAGCACTTCCGTCGGGCTCATCACCGGCTGAGAAACCACCGGGGAACATGATGATCTGAGCCTGCTCAATGGCTTTCTTAAAGATCTCTACGGAATCTCTGATATCTTCTGCTGTCAGGTTCTTAAATACCTTGGTCACTACATTAGCACCGGCTCTCTCGAATGCCTTGGTGCTGTCGTATTCACAGTTGGTTCCCGGGAATACCGGAATAAATACGGTAGGTTTTGCCACTTTATTCTTACATACATAGATGCTGTCAGCTTTGTAAACATCGCTTGCCACAGCCTCTGTGCCCTTCTTGGCTTTGGTAGGGAATACTTTTTCAAGCTTGTCTGTCCATGCTTTCAAAGCTTCGTCCATGGTAATCTTCACATCACCGTATACAAATGTAGGGGCTTCTGTCACAGTACCGATCACGGTGTAAGCTACTTCCTTCTCATCCAGAAGTGCCATTCTTTCAGCAGGAACTTCTGCAATGATATCACCCAGACCGTTTGCAAACAGGTCGTCCGTGGTCACTTCATCAGCGATGGTCACACCCAGCTTGTTACCGAATGCCATCTTGGACAGAGCTGCTGCCACACCTCTCGCTTCCAGTGCATATGCTGAAACGATAGCCTTATTAAGTATCAGTTCATGGATCTTGTCATACAATTCCATAACTTTATCATACATAGGAATATCGAAATCATCCTTTTCAATAGCAAAACGAACAATCTTACTGCCGGCTTTCTTCAGCTCAGGGGTTACGATATCACCGTATTTTGCAATATCCACTGCAAAGGACACCAGAGTAGGAGGTACATCAATATCATTGAAGGTACCGGACATACTGTCCTTACCGCCGATGGAAGGAAGACCAAAGCCCATCTGTGCATCATATGCACCCAGCAATGCTGCGAAAGGCTGGCTCCAGCGGCTGGGATCAGAGGTCATTCTGCGGAAATACTCCTGGAAGGTGAAACGGATCTTACTGTAATCACCGCCGCAGGCTACGATCTTCGCCATGGACTCTACTACTGCATAGATAGCACCATGATAAGGGCTCCAGGAAGACAGGTAAGGATCAAAACCATAACTCATCATAGTCACGGTATCGGTCTTACCCTTCAGTACAGGCAGCTTCGCTACCATGGACTGTGTCTCGGTCAACTGGTACTTTCCGCCATAAGGCATCAGTACGCTGCCGGCACCGATGGAAGAGTCAAACATCTCTACCAAACCCTTCTGAGAGCATACATTCAGGTCATTTAAGAGTGCCAGCCATGCAGCCTTTACGTCGCCTTCTTCCAGCTGCTTGCCCACTTCTTCTACTGCCCATTTATCAAAATAATTATCTTCTTCACAAGGAATGTCAACCTTTACAGAGGTCTCCTGATGAGCACCGTTGGTATCTAAGAAAGCACGCTGTAAGTTAACAATGGTCTTTCCTCTCCAGTTCAGCACCAGTCTGGGTTCTTCGGTTACTTCTGCAACCGGCACTGCCTCCAGGTTCTCTTCATTGGCATAGCCTAAGAAGGTATCCACATCCTTGGAATCTACTACCACTGCCATTCTCTCCTGGGATTCGGAGATGGCAAGCTCGGTTCCGTCCAGACCCGCATACTTCTTAGGCACCTTGTCAAGATCTACTCTGAGACCGTCAGCCAGCTCACCGATAGCAACAGATACACCGCCGGCACCAAAGTCGTTACACTTCTTGATCAGCTTGCTGACTTCTGCTCTGCGGAACATTCTCTGAATCTTACGCTCGGTAGGCGCATTACCCTTCTGTACCTCTGCACCGCAAGTCTCGATAGAGCTCTCTGTATGTACTTTGGAAGAACCGGTTGCACCGCCGCAACCATCACGTCCGGTACGTCCGCCCAGCAGAATGATCACATCACCGGGATCGGAAGTCTCACGGATTACATTCTTTCTGGGAGCAGCACCCATAACGGCACCGATCTCCATTCTCTTTGCCACATAATTGGGATGATAAATCTCTTTTACAAAACCGGTTGCCAGACCAATCTGGTTACCATAGGAAGAATAACCATTTGCCGCACCGCGCACCAGCTTCTTCTGGGATAACTTGCCCTTCATGGTATCAGCCACGGGAACCGTGGGATCTGCCGCACCGGTCACACGCATAGCCTGGTATACATATCCTCTTCCGGACAGGGGATCACGGATGGCTCCGCCCAGACAGGTAGCCGCACCACCGAAAGGCTCGATCTCTGTGGGATGGTTGTGGGTCTCATTCTTAAAGAATACCAACCATTCCTCTGTAACTACCTCATCGCCATAGTCCATTTCCACAGGCACTACCACAGAGCAGGCATTGATCTCATCAGACTGCTCCATATCATCAAGCTTGCCATCTCTCTTTAACTTCCTCATAGCCATGGTGGCAATATCCATCAGACATACAAATTTATCGCTTCTGCCTGCAAAGATCTCTTCTCTGGTATCCAGATAGCTCTGGTATGTGGTCTCGATAGGAGAACGATAATATCCTTCTTCAAACTCCACATCCTTAAGCTCTGTGGAGAATGTGGTATGACGGCAGTGATCTGACCAGTAGGTATCCAGTACACGGATCTCTGTCACGGAAGGGTCTCTTCTCTCATCATTCTTAAAATAATTCTGGATATGCAGAAAATCTTTAAAGGTCATAGCCAGTCCCAGAGAATCATAAAGCTTACGAAGCTCCTCCTCGTCCATAGCACAGAATCCTTCAAAAATAGCCACATCAGCCGGATCCTCATACACAGTGATCAGAGTCTCAGGCTTCACCATGTCAGTCTCTCTGGAATCTACCGGATTGATACAATATGCCTTGATTCTGGCAAACTCATCCTCCGTGATATTACCGATGATCAGGTATGTAATAGCGGTTCTGATCACAGGTTCCTCGTTCTCATCTAAAAACTTCACACACTGCACAGCAGAATCAGCTCTCTGGTCAAACTGACCGGGAAGATATTCCACTGAAAATACTTTGCTACCTGCCGGCATCTCAATGCTCTCTTCATATAAATCATCCACAGGCGGCTCTGAAAAAACCGTCTTGCAGGCCTTTACATATACTTCATCCGAAATATTCTCCACGTCGTAGCGAATGAACACACGGACTGCCTCCACGTCATTGATTCCAAGATAGTTCTTCAGTTCTTCCTGCAGCTCTTGTGCTTTTACTGCAAAAGGTGCTTTCTTTTCTACATAGATACGTCTTACGTTTCCCATGCTTATCCTCCAATTTTTTCTAATGT
>JAZRJO010000207.1:0-10137 GCA_045645825.1 Acetatifactor sp.
ATAGCCTGAAATGTAAAGGTACGCTTTTCGTTGATCACTTCCTTTTCATCATACTTCTCCATGGCTTCCACACCTGCTATAACGGGAGCTACGTTATCACCGATCAGCCACAGACCGTGGGTCTTGTCTGTCTCCGGATCAGAAGTTATCATTTCTCCTTCAAAATCTGCACCGGCCATAGGAACTACCCTCATCTTCTTTGCATTCATAGATGAATCCATGGTAAATCGCTGTTCTATGGTCAAACGCTTACAGCCATCACTTCTTCTGGTGATTGTATAAGAATCGTCTTTCAACTCCGATTTACCTGTAAGTGTTTTCGTCACCCCGGTGGCATTGGTAACAACCATATTATCCGTGATCACAGGAACATTGGGAGTAACGATATCCAGGGTAACCGCTGCAGCACCACCGACTTGCATACAATACATCAGATGATTTATCTGATAAGTGGGTGTAGCCTGTCCAAGAATGAACCCTGTGAAGTCCAATCGAAATGGTGTCTTTCCATCACATTTCACATAATAAGTATCTGTTCCTGCCTGATAAATAGAATGATCAGCCGAACTGATCCGAAGCACTTCTGTCATCACCGGCCACGCTACCTCTTCATCAGACTTCCCAATCTCAATATGAGAACTAACACCTATATTTCCGGCCTTATCAACTGCAGCTACATGGAAATACTGCTTTGATGCAGTCAGTTCAATCTTCACCTCATTGTCACGTATCAGTCTTCCGTTATTACCATTCACATTGGTGCCTGCGGTTCTATTCACCAGATAATAATATCCTGCCACACCGGAAATCAGTGTATTCTTGGTCACATTAGAATGACTTAGCACCTCTGTACTTCCCAATAAATAAGACTCCGCCCTATGATAATATTCCGTTCCTTGATCTGAAGGTACTTCCCACGACAGAGACAAGGTACTTTCTCCTGTGGCACACTTAGTTACCTTACCCTCTTCCACTTTATCCGGCGCCACCTTATCCGGAGCCTTTACCCCTTTCAAAAAGAGCGCCTCCTGATATCCTATCTTCAAAGATTCAATGGAAAAGGAACCATTGCCGGCTTGTTTCCCCGCCTCCTGAGTGTAATCAGTGACATATTGTGTATTGACATAACTACTCCCCCCATAAGACTGTTTTGCAGTGACCAATTGCCCTTCATCATAGACACAGACTTTGATTGTTTTGCTCCCACTAAAGCTAATTTCCTCGATAGTAGTGCTAAACCAACACTGGTTTTCTCCCACTTCATTGATCATACGAATTCTTACCCCTGTGGTCCCTTCCGGAAGTGTCACCGCTTCATTCCAATAGACCATGGAAGAATCCGTGTAGCTAAAACCATTATAGTATCCGTACCATCCACTACTGGTACCCTTACGACCACCGGTCCCACTCTCAAATTGTTGCAGGAAGCTATTGATACTGGACTGATCAAAACCATTGACATCTGTGTACCTGGTAACCTGACTCAACGTTTTGTAAAAGATCACCCGTTCATTCTGATCATATACTATCAGGCTTCCATCATGAAAGATGCCTTCTCCGCCACTGGTATC
Organism: Acetatifactor sp.; assembly: GCA_045645825.1. Lineage (GTDB taxonomy): Bacteria > Bacillota > Clostridia > Lachnospirales > Lachnospiraceae > Acetatifactor. Next base: position 1,572 of record JAZRJO010000207.1, read on the forward strand.
TGCGCTTATATGAATATTCAGGATACTGTTTTCTTCTGTTGGTATATATGTCTTTGAGCTAGACCAGTCCTCATTAAAATACTCTCCGATACTCACATCCATACCTGCTATTTCATAGTCTTTTCCATGTCCTCCTACACCCCATATATTTTTGCTCTGTCCGTAAAAAGAACCATATAAACTATGACAAAGATTGCGCTGACTATGTACTTGGGCCCAGCTGCCCAGATAATCCGGATAACTCATTAGCGTATAAGATGTGTCCTTCGTCACATAACACTCCTCCGAATGATAGTGATAGATCGCCTGACCTGCCGTACCGCCACGATAACCGCCTCCACCTCCGGCGCCTCCGCTTTCTCCATGATATCCGGTACTTAGGTTGCTGGCAGCAGATCCACCCACTCCACCATTTGCGATCATGGTAGCTCCCCCTCCGCCACCTGCCACGATCAAAGTTCCCTTAAGATCACTGGTCACAGTGGTACATCCACCCCCGTTTCCGAAAGTGGTTGCACTGCCTCCTCCGTTATAACCATCCTGACTTCCGATATTATAGGTTAGCTTCTCTCCTTTTTCCAGCCACACTCTGCCTACAACAGTTCCGCCATAACCGCCACTGTAATTACCGTAGCCCTTTCCCTGGGCACCATTTACCGTCAATGTATATAATCCGGTATAAGGTACCACATATGTCTGCTCCTTCCCGGTATATGCAAAAGAACGACTCACACGGTTACTATTGCTGATATCTTCAGAATCTGATACCAATGTCCAATTAGTATTATCTGTACTCTGATAAATCATATATGTCTTACTTCGTCCATCATTTTGTGCCCACGTCAGATTGACTGCACCTTTTCCACTGTTGGCCGAATAATTATCCTGCGCCTCCAACACCAGATCCACCCATTTGGCATACAAAGTAATATTTTGTTGGGGAACGATACTCTCTCCTTCTCCTCCGGCAGGCACCGTACACTGAGAATCATAGTACCAGCCGCCAAAAGAGCTGCCTGACTTTTCAGCTGCCGGTAAGATCACAGCTTCCCTGTCATATTGTGCCGTGACCGTATCTATGCAGCCGGAACCTGCGGTATAGTAATATACATTATCCTTGTACCTGCCATGAAAGGGTTCCGTTAACAGCCATTCACGAAAAGCCATTGTACCTATGATCGGCGCAATACTTTGCCCTCCATTGGTCTGAAAAGACACTTTAGCACCATCCGGCGGTGTCAATTCTGAAATATCCAATTGGTACGACGCTCCATATTCTCCCGGTACCTCTGTGATTCCGGCATTCCCTTTATAGCGCCCTCCTGCCGGATCGATCTTCAATAAACCGGCAGACTTCTCCCATTGGGCATACAACACCACAACTCCACCGCCCATTTCATCATAATTCTCATCCGTAAGATTTAATATCTTCTCCTGATCTGTAAAGCTTTGACCGGAACCATCGGGCTTCGTGTTCCAACCTACAAATTCATAACCTATTCTGGTATACGTATTCTTGCTAAGCCGCTCAATCGGCGTCACTTCCCTGCCTTCAAATATAGTTGCATTATTATACATGTGAATACTGTTTTCCATGTATCCGCCTACCCAGTCTATGGAATTACTTTCATAACGAACCTGATATCTGTTCCAGGATATCTCCTTGCACCAATGCTTCCCCAGACTGACACCTTGCTCCAGATTGCTGCAAAAAGGACATAAATAGTAATAATCTAATGTAGAATCCAACTCTTTTATGCTGGCAGCAGCCTCTTGACTCATATAGACATAATAGGGCAGCAATGTTTCGTTACAATCCGCACAATAAGCAATCCAACCGGAATAATACGACGCTTTACATACCTCCCTGCCGAATGAAATTCCATGATACGGTACTCCTACAGGCGGGTATGATGTATGACAGCAGGTACTGTACTTGTATTCCACCCTCCACTCTCCTACCGGAATTATCCCATATCTTGCCGCCCGATAATAGTGTTCCCCCTTCTGCAGCCCTCGCAGGGAAGACTCCACTCCGGTGTCTACAACTGTCCCATATTCATACCATTCCACATTCTGATCAAATGCATTCGTCGTAAAGGCCTGACCATCCGGACTAAACGTCACAAAGGGACTGTCATACGCTGACTGTGCATAGACTGTCTCCCAAAACAAAGGACAGCTTAATATCATCAGAAGCACTATTACAACTGTAAGAATAAAATATCTTATTCTCTTTTGCATATTTCCTCCTATGGCTGCACACCACATCTCTCACAACATTTTACCTGATTTTTCACAAATGACATTGCCGTTTCATCCCACACTACAGTCTCTTTCCACACCCATTCATGCGCATCTGCTTCCGGATACCTGTCATACCCGGTTTCTTCTCCACACACTGTACATGTATAGACTATAATAGTATCCTCTCTGCAATTGCCATGTACCAGTTCCTTTGCCTGAGGAACATGCCCCAGTGGCTCCACGCTGCCGCATGCTGTTTCATCCACCCGGCCACATACTTGGCATATCACAGCACGATAACCGCCTTTCGTGCAATCCGGCGGATCTCCATACCACTGCACCTCCATGTCATGCCCATTTTCTTCACAGACATCACCACACACATTATCCTGTGCCACTGCCTCTTGCTTTTTACTACAGGCAGCCAGAAAGAAACACACCATAAGCATCATGATTATTTTCCATTTTTTCTGACTCATGCCGACCTCCTACTCCATTACCTTCACTACCCTCAACGACCCGGCAGCAAGCTCTGAATAAAACTGTTCCACATTTTCCTTTTCCATAACAATATTAATTCTCTGAGCAGCGGTCACCTTATCTTCCGCTCCGATCATGACTCCGGAGCCATCAAAAACTTCTCTGATAAATATATTCTCCCATACCAGATAAGTACTCCGGGTATCCAAATCCACTGTATAGATATGTATCCGATCCCCACTTCTTAACGTACCACTTACCACCTGATACAAATCTTCCGCTTTAAATCCGGCAACAACCGGTTCTGACATATCCTGCAACATCTTATCCAGATCCTGCAGCATTGCTTTTGTTATCATAGTTCCCTTATCCAGCTTTTGAACCGTCATCTGTTGATATATCTGTTCTGCATCCGCAATAACAGCCTGCGGAATCAGGTTTTTGTCAATTTCTTTCTCTTCCAGATACTCATATGCATTCTCTGCGGTCAGGACAGTACCCTTAGCAATATCCCCCGATGCCACTAAAATCTTACCTTTTTCATAAGCAGCCATGGCGTTTTTCTCTACATTCAGCATAATGCAGAATACGATCACCGTAGCCAAGAGCGCCCCTGCCGCCGCTTGGGGCAATATACTTCTCTTCTCTTTCCTTTTTTTATTCACTTATACTCCTCCTGTTTCATTCTCCCGATTACTGACAATATCCACAGCCTTATCCTTCCTGGCATCTATTTTTACTCCAAATATACCCTTTACGGGAAAACCGATCTTACTGTATACAGATGTAGATTCCACCAGAATGCCGTCCGGCGTATATACACTTCCCAAGCCATTGGGAATCACCCTGACATCCTCTCCTTCGGTGCCATAAGAATATATTGTGACATTATTTTTCTCCACATTATAAACCTCATATTTTAGTATCTCTACTTGTCCATAGATCAGATCCTTCTGTTTACTTTCCCAGTCATCATCCAACGACAGGTTCTCTTTCAGAGCTTCACAATATAATTCGAAAGCATTATCCGGCGATTTTATCTTCACTACTTGAGTCATCCCGTATTCCTGAACATCTATCACGGCAGATGCCAGATTGGACGCAGCCAATGCATCCTCCATATACGTGCTTGTTGCCAGGAATGTCTGTATCTGCAGCTGTACGCTTAAAAGAATCATCAATAAAACCACCATATATATTCCGGTGAAAATCTCAATCTTTCCCGCTTGTTTATTCCATTCCTTATTCCACGCTCTTTTACCCATCTCACTCCTCCAGGCTTATGCCATTGAAAGATTAGGAGCGCAGCCTGAAGTATACTTTCATTTACGCTTCAGGCCACCTCCCTCTTCATTCAGTAATTAGTTTTTCGCCGTAGAAATTCTTCGTTCTTCAAACTCATACCAGATGATTTCCTGTGTTGAGTTGAACAAATCACCACCTGCCACAACTGTCCGGACCGGGATTTTACCACGAACCACCAGTGAAATCGCAGAACCATAATCTACCTGATTCAACGTGCTTCCCGTATAGTCCAACTCCGTAGCACCTAAGGCTGCAAGTTCCTGCGTCATCTCCAGCCGATCATTGCCTGTCAGATATCCCACTGTTTCCATGCGCAGAATATACTTCCTTGTAATCTGATCAATCTGAGACTTACTATTCAACAGCTGTACACTGCCGATGTATGCCAGCATAAGCACAGTCATTGCGATTAGACAAATTCCTACTGACATCACATCCACTACAGAGCCCTTACGGTGCTTCCACCAATGACATCCCTTGATCTTATATATGAGCCACCTCATTTAAAACTTATGGTGTAATGGGTGTTCCCAGAATCGTGGTGGCTTTTGTAGTCATTTCCCCTACAATTGTCTTAATAAAGCTGGTTAACTGCTCCTTCATAAAGACACACAAAAGCAGAGCAATAATACACAACCCCACTGTCACAAGGATACCGTCAATACCGGGATGCTTTGCTTCCAGGCATTTCTCCTTAAATACCTCACACTTATTTAAAAAACTATATTTTGCTGCGATCAATCTGTAATACATAATGATTTCCTCCATTTCATTTTTTCTTATTTCATTTCATTACATTATTCAGTTGTCATTTCACAGTTCCTATCATGAGAAGTTCACTACTGCTGTCAGCATATGTACTACACAGGCATATAATACAACAACCATTATAGCTGACAGGATACCTAACTGATAAAAAGTAATACTCCTATCCAGATTACTTTTTTTGCGACTCATGATGGTAACTTCCATATCCTTGATCTGCTCCCCGATATCTGACAACAGATCCACTGCCTGTCCGGACTCCAAAGCCTGCAGTATGGTAATGCAAAGAGCATCTATATACTGATTGTCGAACTTAGCCTGAAATCCTTCCAACGCTTCTTCCACATCGGCTTTCATGGTGATATCACCGGACAAAGTAAGTAAAGCTTTCCTAAGTCTGGCCTCTCTTACACTTCCATAACATTCTGCAAGTGCATCTGTAACATATACCCCTGCCTTAATCTGCATAGACATGGCATTATATACCAGCTTCAGTTCGGGCAGCATTCGCTCATTATCTTTACCATTCAGCCAAACTAACATCATATCCGGCAACAAGAAGAATATCACTGCCAAAACAAATCCCAGCCATACTTCATAATATACGCCCAGAAGCATGCCGATTCCCCCTGCCATAAACCGAATTACCATATAACTGATCGGACCGATCCACCTCCCAAAATGGAAGTCTGCACCATTCCTTTCCAGAAAAGCCTCTAACTTTCGGTAATCAAACAATCCATTCCTGCTCTTTTTAAGCCCGGCACTGATCTCCTCATAAGTTTGAAGCAAAAGCTTTCCCGGCTTACACGTAGCTGCCACAATTAGAATCAAAGAAGCGGTCATGACTGCAATCACAACACTGATTATTCTGACTATCATTTGAATTCTCTGTAAGTCCATTCTTGTCACCGCCTTATCGATCTAACTTCCTTATCTGACGATACAATAGCACAAATATGGTGACGATTACTGTCAAACAGATTCTTCCCGGAAGAGTCTCAAACAAAATCTGCCTCATGGAGGTCTTAATCAACTGCTCCACTATCACTAAGATAACTACCGACATCCCCAACAGAATCATCATATTGACCAACGCCTCATTGACCAGAGACTTCCTCTCCTGTCTGGTCCTCATATACTCTCGTACCGCCCTTCTGCTACTGCTTACCAATGTGGTGAAATCAGCCGAATACCGCAAGCTGATCTCCATATTCCGCACCAATTCTTTAAACCTTGGATGCTCTATCTTCTCTGCCATGGACAACAGCGCAAGACTCACATCTCCGGAGGTCTGGGACTCATAATAACACTCTTCCAGCGCACTGCGAAGCGGCTCATCCAGATACTTACTGATCTGGTTCAGAATTCCGGTCACCTCACCGACAGTGATACTATAATTACCCAGAAAGTCAAGAAACTTCATTAAATTCTCATTTACTGCCCTGTAATTTCTCGCCATCAATGTACTTTCCAACCCACTCCTAAGTACCTGCATTCCTACAAGCACCGCCAAAGCTGCTAAAAAGCTGCCGCTACAGATCAGTACGATGAAATATCCCGCTGCACAAAGTACCAGATTCCCCAGGACCCACAGTTCAGGCGTTAAAAAGCAATATTTTGAAGTCAATCCACTATAAACAAGCCTCTGTTCTACCCGATACAGTAATCCTTTCCTCTCCTGCAGCACAGTTAACAATTTCCTATTCTCATGCACCCTTTGTCTGGCAGCCGCATCCATGGATTCAAATGTCCGATGCATCAGCCTTCTGATCATGCTCTCTTTACCAAGCCATGCAAAAAGCATAAAAAACGCCGCATACAGACAAATACCCAAAACGATCTTAAACCACATACTACTTTCTCCTATCGTATTCTTTCATACATCAAATCTTGCTTTTGTTCATCCCAGCCACAGCCGGCATAAATCTGCTTCACCTGATAATTCTCCATAAAAACCAACGTCTGAAAGCAATCCATCATTTTCATCAGTTCGTTTCTGGAATAACGGCTGTCATACATTGCATAATCCACCAGCTTATTGGGAGCCTTATCTGCCGACGGCGCATGAATCGTCGCCGCACAGATCTGCCCGGTATAAGCTGCATTCAATAAATATAAGGCTTCCGCCCCTTTCACTTCGCCGATGATAAAAAAATCCACGTCCATGGTAAGTCCCGCAATACTGATATTTTTCAGATCATAATTGACCTGACTCTCTCCATTTCCCGGAAGAGAATGCAGAAACATCATATCAGGATGGAACTTCGTGGTCAGCTCATCCGCCTGTTGCGCCACCAGAATTGCCATGTTATCAGGCAAGGTTTCTTTCAGCGCATTCAACAGAGTGGTCTTACCGGATGAGTTCCCTCCGCAGATCAGGGTAGACCCATGCCTGAATCTTTGAATCAAAAGCCGGGCAGTCTCTTCATCCAACATATTACGAGCGATCAATTCCTTCATTTCCGGGAAATCCTTAGGCACCTTACGGATGCATAGATAAGGCTCCTTATAAGTATTTACCAAAGGCATGGATACCGTAAATCGCAGGATGAAATCAGGATGACTTTCTGTGTCCGTGAATCTCTGAATTGCATTCAAATTAGAAATATTTACCTGATTCTTAGTGGCCACATAATCAATAAACTGCCTGTATTCCTTTTCCGACTGAAATGTAATACCTGCATCTATTCTTTTACCCCTTCGCTTGACGCGAATGTTATCATGATTGACGATCCTGATATCTGATATTTCTTTGTCATCAATCAAAGAGGAAAGTCTGGAATACCCGAAGATAAACTGCTCGAAGGTCACAAGCAGCTCATCCTTCTCCTGCACAGTCACTTCAAAATATTCCTCAATATACTGCCCGGCTTCCACCAGGAAAGCTTCTCTGCTGATAATTCCCTTCTTCATCTGAATGAGCGAGGTCTGCTTTCTGGTTGTATAATCATTTACCAGACGCTCCAAACGCTCTTCGAGAGTAGGAAAACGGATCCTTTTGTTGTTCTCCGTTTGTCTAACCTCCTTTCTTATGATCTTCTCAGTAATCGATTCCTCCGTAATATGTCTCTAAGAATCAAAATTATGGTTCGAACACTTCAAAAACTTATTACAGTTGCAACTGTTTCTTACTTACTAACAAGTATCTTGCTACATATCTTACTATCTTTACTTACATTCCTTATGTCTTGAAAATTCGGCGGATACCGCCAGACGTAAGAAATCGTTACTGAGTGATTGTCACTTTACTCCTTTTTTCCCCCTTTGTCAACGAAACCGAAGTCTTTTTTCCTTGTATGAATTTACCAAACTTTTTAATGCGGCAGATTGATTTGTGCAATTTTTCAAAGCACTTTTGTCAGTATTTATCATATTTTCTCTGGAATCGTTATTTTCACGAATGCCTTTTTTTGTGCATGTTTTACACAAGCTTTTCAAGAAGCCATTTGCGTTAAAAAAGGGTTTTCTTTTTTCGAGAAAGGTGTATAATAGATGTATAAGAGATTAGGCAACAGAACAGAAAGCAGAGTATAGATCAATGTTTATCGTATTAGCCGGCGGGCTGCTGGTAGTTATTTTTGCTGTAATAGTGGCTGCGGTATCTTCTGTAGTGTCTGCTGTTGCAGCCGATCAGGATATTGAAGACTGAATCGAGTAGGAGACGGTGACTAACCGCCGTCCTCTCACACCACCGTGCATACCGTTCGGTACACGGCGGTTTCAATAGTTGACGTGCATAGACTGATATGCTGTGGCTAAATCATAA
>JAZRJO010000208.1:0-4154 GCA_045645825.1 Acetatifactor sp.
CCTGCGTACAGCAGGATCTTTGGAATAGTAGCCTCTTCTGGCATGATGCTCCAATACGTCATACAATTGTTTTCCGCTGTATTCCTTACCGAATATCTCCACCTTGGCAAAGCTTCCGTCTTCATTCATAGGCACGCAACCGTGATACAATAGATTACTGTTATATATCTTATACAGGCCTCCCTTTGAAAAAAGAAATCTGACATGACGCTGCAATTTTTCACATCTCATAAATGCCTGCTGGAGCCGCATCATAACCTGCATTTCCTCTTCTGTCAGCTCATAAGGATTATTCGGATCCACTGTAGGGAAATCAACATCCCTCATAGGATACTCCACTCCGTCTATGACAACCGTTTTTCTTTCATAATTGACTTTGTCCAAGAGCATTCTGCTTTCCATGCCGAATTCAGGATTACGCATGATGACCTGACCTTCCAGCTTAAACTGAATGATCGCCATGGCTTTATGCATCTTGGTATCCAGACTTAAATCCTTGGTATTGTAATCTGTATTGTATTTGATCTTGAATGCATCACAATTACTGTTTGAATATGTCTCCAGAGCAAAAGTAACCAAAGGAAGGAGGTTGATACCATAGCCATCCTCCAACGTAGCAAGATTACCATATCTGGCTGACATCCTGACCACGTTCGCTATGCAGGCAAGACTGCCACTGGCAGCTCCCATCCATACCACATCATGATTTCCCCATTGCACGTCTACAGAATGATACTCGCACAAGGTATCAAGGATCACATGGGGCCCCGGCCCTCTGTCGTAAACATCTCCTACAATATGTAAATGATCAATGACCAGGCGCTGGATCAAATGACTTAGATCAATGATAAACTGCGGTGCCTTGCCAATCCTGATGATCGTGTGAATAATCTCATTATAATAAGCTTCCTTATCCTGAATCTCTTCCTTCTCAGTGATCAATTCTTCTATGACATAAGCAAAATCCGGCGGCAATGCTTTACGCACCTTGGATCTGGTATATTTGGAGGCTACCCTCTTAGTGATCTGTACCAGACGATGCAACGAGATCTTATACCAATCCTCAATACAATCCTCTTCTCTCTGAACGATCTCCAGCTTTTCTTCCGGATAGTAGATCAAAGTAGCAAGGCTCTTCTTATCCTTATTGGTAATGGTATTGCCAAATTCTTCATCAATCTTTCTTCTGACAGAACCGGAGCCATTTTTCAGCACGTGCCGAAACTGCTCATATTCACCGTGAATATCTGTAAGGAAATGTTCTGTTCCCTTGGGAAGGTTCAAAATCGCCTGTAGGTTGATGATCTCTGTGGATGCCGCCGCAATAGTCGGGTACTGATGTGCCAGACTTTTCAAAACCTTTAATTCCATCTCATTCATTTCGGTACCTCTACCTTTCAATCACATGACTCATATGATACAGACCTGCCGGCTTACCTGCCAGGAACTTGGCTGCCTGTACCGCACCTTTACCAAATACTGCTTTTGAATATGCCGTATGGGAGAAAGTGATTACCTCATCACTACCGGAAAAGATTACATCATGGTCACCCACAATGGTACCGCCCCGGACTGCACTGATACCGATCTCCTTCTTGGGTCTTTGTACTCTTCTTGCGCTTCTGTCAAAGACATATTCATACTCATTCTCAAATTCCTCATTGATAGAATCAGCCAGGGCAAGAGCCGTACCACTAGGTGCATCCACCTTCAGATTATGGTGCTTCTCCACAATCTCCATATCAAAACCTGCCGGAGCCAGAACCCCTGCAGCATCCTTTAACAGCTTAAGCAACAGATTAATGCCCAGGGACATATTGGCAGATTTCAAAACTGCAACCTGCTCTGAAGCTTTTTCAATTTTAGCCAGCTGTTCTTCACTTAAACCTGTTGTGCATAATACACAGGGAAGCTTTCTCTCCACACAGACCTCCAACATGCGATCAACGGCAGACGCCACCGAAAAATCAATCAAACAATCTGCCTCTACATTACACTCTTCCAAGCTGGAAAAAACCGGATATGTATTATGTCCATCATCCCTTGCATCTATACCTGCCACAATCTCCACAGCATCATCTGCTTCGATCAAAGAACTGATCACCTGTCCCATTTTACCATTACAACCGTGCATGATCACTCTAACCATCTTATCCTCCATTCCTGTGCTGTACTCACTCTTTACAACACTACTGTTCCTTTTTTTAAAAAATCTAACTATAGTATAACGAATAATCCCGCCCCTGACAAGTCTCAAAGACGGGATTTGAATCATTTATTTACTTACAGAATTCCATAATCCTCCATGACCTTCTTAAGCCTTGCAGCATTGGCTTCTTCCATTTCTGTCAAAGGCATACGAAGAGAGCCAGCACCCAGTCCCATCATATTCAGTGCCTTCTTCACAGGAATCGGATTCACTTCATAGAACAGTGCATTACACAGGGCCATAGCTTCCAACTGCATCTTGCAGCTGCCCTTTGCGTCACCGTCCAGGAACTTCTGGCACATTTCATGTGTCTGTCTGGGAGCTACGTTGGACAATACAGAGATTACACCGATACCGCCCAGAGACATGATGGGCACGATCTGGTCATCATTACCGGAATAAATGTCCACACAACCGTCTGCAATGGCTGCCAGATGTGCGATCTGACTGATATTGCCGCTGGCTTCCTTCACACCTACGATATTCTCTACATCCTTGCACAGTCTTACTACAGTCTCCGGAAGTATGTTACAACCGGTACGGCTGGGTACATTATACAGGATTATGGGAATCTTAACAGCATCTGCAATGGTCTTAAAATGCTGATACAGACCATTTTGAGTAGCCTTATTATAGTAAGGACTTACAATAAGAAGACCGTCTACACCATATTTTTCAGCTTCTGTTGACAGATACACTGCAGTCTCCGTACAATTAGAACCGGTACCTGCCACCACGGGAATTCTGCCTGCCACTACCTCCACGCAATACTTGATCACATCCAGATGCTCCTCGAGAGTCAATGTAGATGCTTCACCGGTGGTACCGCATACAATGATCGCATCCGTACCATTGGCGATCTGAAATTCCAAAAGCTCTGCAAACTTCTCGTAATTCACTTCTCCGTTTTCTTTCATAGGGGTAACGATCGCTACTCCTGCACCTTTAAAAATAGCCATGATTTCCTCCATTCTGACCCTACACAACATAATCAGGATCATAACAAATTTTACTTTCGTATAACACCGGTATTGTCTTATACACAAACGCCGGCGTGGGAAGCGCCGGCGCAATAAATGACCATTCCGCGATAGCACTCCATCTAGCTTCTAGATGACAGTCATACGGTTATTCGCCGTATGCCCAAGACTTAAGTTGCAGGAACTCTCCTCTTTCGGCGTATTCCCCTTTCCTCTTCCATCGCCTGTGCCTGTCACATCAGAAAAAACTACTCTTGAAATACGCAACCTCTATCCTTTATTCATCATAACACCTTGTAGCTTTGGTGTCAATAAAAATCTTTCTTCCCAGACATTAAATCGTGATCAGTGATCAGTTCCAGCAACATTCAACTGTTTCAATTTTAGAAACCTCATCCGCAAGAACACAGATCTCATCTTTCAAAGTGATACCGGTCAAGATCACACTGGTCTCACCGTGACCTTCCAGAAGCGTCTTCAATTCTTCCACAGAAATAATATCTTTTTCTATTAACCCCAGCACTTCATCCAGAATCAGGTAATCACACTCGCCTGTGGTAAGTACCTTTCTGGCAAAATTCAATCCATTTTTGATATTAATGGTCTCTTCTCTTTTCTTTTCATCAGACAACTGGGCATAATTCTCATCGGACTTTTCAAAATGAAATATTTTGATCTCAGGCTCCAGTCGTCTGATAAATTCGGAATCTGTTAAACCTTTTCCCTTTAAAAACTGTATGATGACCACCGACTTACCTTCTACTGCTGCCTGTATGGCTCTGCCCAGGGCTGCCTGCGATTTTCCTCTTCCGTCTCCTGCGTAGATAGATATCATGCCTTTTTCCATTGTTATACCTCTTGTTCATGTGATTTATCCATTTTACCACATTTTAGAAAATTTGACAACTTCGCGTTCTATGCTTTGCAATCTATTCTTCCTCGAACAATTCCAACTTACTCACAGA
>JAZRJO010000209.1:0-4887 GCA_045645825.1 Acetatifactor sp.
TTCAATAAGTGTCCTTTTCTTTTTTTACAATATGTGGTATGATAGATACAAGGAACAACCATTACAATCCGGACAAACGCAGTAAACCGGATGATGATGGAGAGAGAAAGGAGAAAAACAATGGGGGCATATTATTTAGCAATTGACATCGGAGCATCCAGTGGCCGCCACATTCTGTGTCACATGGAGGATGGAAAGCTGGTTTTAGAGGAAATGCACCGCTTTTACAATGGAATGAGCGAGAAGGACGGCGAGATGTGCTGGGACTTTGATGCATTGTTTAAAGAGATTAAGACCGGTCTTAAGAAGTGTAACGATGCAGGTAAGGCTCCGGTGAGCGTAGGCATAGACACTTGGGGCGTTGACTTTGTACTGCTTGACGAGAACGACAAGGTGCTGGGCAATACCGTTGGCTATCGTGATGAGCGGACCACCGGTATGGATGACGAGGTGTACAAGATCATTCCTGAGGAAGAGTTGTATGCCAGAACCGGTATCCAGAAGGCTATTTACAACACCATCTATCAGCTGATGGCTGTGAAGACCAAGCATCCTGAGTACCTTGAGAAGGCTAAGACCTTCCTGATGGTTCCCGATTATTTCCATTATCTGCTCAGTGGTGTAAAGTCCAATGAGTACACAGAAGGAACCACCAGCCAGCTGGTAAGTCCCGAGACCAAGACTTGGGATCTGGAGCTGATTGAGAGATTGGGATATCCCACAGAAATGTTCCAGGAGATCAGAATGCCCGGTACGGTTCTGGGAGATCTGACACCTGAAGTACAGGCTGAGGTAGGATTTAACTGTAAGGTAGTTCTGCCTGCAACCCATGACACCGGTTCCGCAGTACTGGCAGTGCCCAGTAACAATCCGGATACGGTATACATCAGTTCCGGTACCTGGTCACTGATGGGCGTAGAGCGCAAGGAAGCTGACTGCAGCCCTGAGAGTAAGGCACATAATTTTACCAATGAAGGCGGATACCAGTATCGTTTCCGTTACCTGAAGAACATCATGGGTCTTTGGATGATCCAGTCTGTGAAGAAAGAGTTGAAGGAAGAGAAAGGACTTGATCTTTCCTTTGGTGAAATCTGTGCAGAGGCTTCCAAACAGACCATTCCTTCTCTGGTAAATTGTAATGACAATCGTTTCCTGGCACCGAAGAATATGATCAAGGAAGTGCAGGCAGCCTGCGCTGAGAGCGGACAGCCCGTTCCCGAGACTTACGGTGAGATCGCTTCTGTAATCTACAACAGTCTGGCAAAATGCTACGGTGATACTATCGAAGAGATTCAGGAGATGACCGGTAAGACATATGAAAGCATCAGTATCGTAGGTGGTGGTGCCAATGCAGAGTACCTCAATGAGCTGACGGCCAAGTATACCGGCAGAACGGTATTTGCAGGTCCTACTGAGGCCACTGCCATTGGTAATCTGTCAGTTCAGATGATGGCAAACGGTGAGCTTAGTGATTTGGCAAGTGCCAGAGACTGTATCTTTGAGTCTTTTGCGGTAAAGACTTACCTGGCATAAATTAGAAAGCTAAATATTCAAGGGAACAATAATTCCGGGAGTGTCAAGTTTATGGCGATGGTGTCAAAACTTGGCACTTTTCTTTTTGTTATTTTAAGTTTTTATAATAATTTCTTAAACTTGCACATGAGGAGAATGTTATATGATATACTGTAGCAAAAGAATAGATTAGATTTTGGCTATGGGCGCAAATGAGAAGGAGAATAGAAAATGAAGGAGCATGTCAAAAGAAAGAAGATCGTTAGAGTGACAGTTGTGGTAGGGTTTTTGGTGATGGTGGCTGTTGCAGCCACTTGTTTTGCCCGGGCAAAGCAGCCTCAGTGGCGTCTGACCAAAGGGCTGGTGAATTTGGGTACTGAGCTGTCCCGGTACTACAACCCGGTGTTGGCGGAAGCGGAGCTTGATAAGCTTTGGCAAAAACTGCAGGATGGTGCCACCCATACGGTGGCGGAAGTGGATGTGAGCCTGCCCGGTAAAGAAGTCAGCACCCTGGGGCTGAAGCTGGATAAATCCACTGACAGGCAGAAGAGATTGTTAAAAGCCGTAGGAGAAATCAGTATGTTTGGCAAAGACGGGCTGGATCTGGAAGTGGCCATGGAGGGGGAGGAGTTGTTCCTGACATTGCCCGCCCTTTCCTCCAAAGCTTTAAAACTGGATGCAGACAGCCTGGTATCCGGCTTTAACGATTCTTTTCTGGCTAAATTAGTGGGATGGAATATACCGGAGGATTATTTGGAATTTATCTTTGGGGATTTTCTGGAAAAGACAGGCGGTAGTGAGGTGTCTGGGGCTGGTGGTGAAGCGGCAGGTGAAAGCGCGAGAGATTCCGACACTGTTCGAGGTCTTCTGGCAGGTGCCTTTGTGGCAGGCAGCATGGGGCAGAAGGATACCGGTTTTGAGACAGAGGCAGACGTTCGTGATTTTCTGACACAAGTGGAAATCATTGCTTCCGGCAAAGAATTTACTATAGAGAACAGCTTCCGGGAAATCCATTGGACAGGATATACACTGAAGCTTCCGGGAGAGGCAGTAAACCAACTGTTTGCTAAGCTGGGGCAGGTGTTGGACAGCGAGAAAACGGTCCATTTCAAAGAACAATTGTTGCTGGATATCTACATGGATCAGGACGACCGCATTGTCCGTATCTCCACACCCGAAGCACTGACTGATCTGGAGAGCGGTGTGAAAATAGAATTTACGCTGGATCTTTTGGGGGAAGAGAGAACGGTGGATGCAGTAACCATGACCATGTACGTGACGGACGAAACCCAGACACAGAATCCCAAAGAGGCAGAAGTGACCTTACACTGGAAGGGCATGCCCAAGCTCAGCGGCACATCAGGTCAAAGTGGCAGCAACGGTTCTGTGGCCTTGGAATGGAAACCTGTTCGGGACGGTGACACTTGGCCGCAAGCAGGAAGCCTGACAGTGACTTATGATTGGGATTATGCAGGAAAGGCTTTTACTGTTACGGGAGAAAAGCAAAATCAGGGAAACAAGCTGGCTTGTGAAATGAAAGGCAATCTGCTGGATGTGCTGCCCGGTGAAAGGGTGCAACTGAATGTAGAAACATTGCGGGTGATCAGAGGTGAGAAAGAATTCTTTGATGTAACCGGTCTTTTGATGCTGGAACCGCTTAGGGAGGAGATTGTGATGCCAAGAGAGAGCGTGAGCGTGGGATGGTGAGAAATTGCTTTGGTTTTTCGGCCCCCACTACTGTAAGGGCAGTGGGGCATAATTGTTATCACTGTTGTAAATGGAAATCTTCCATTTCTTTTGTGCGTATTCCAATAGGCAGTAGCTTCCGTTGTTAATCCACACGTTTTCGTCAAAATACGTGATCCGTCCGTTGGTTAGAGCCACCAGCGTAGCTTTGATAATGGCGCCGTGAGCCACAACCAGAACGGTCCGGTCAGAATATTCTTTTACACATTGATGAACGGCAGACTCTGCTCGGCGGCATAAATCTTCCAGTGTCTCCATGCCTGGGTAGTTGCTGTCAGGGTATTTGGCCAGTGCTTCTTCGTAGGTTAATCCTTCGCCCACACCGAAATTTCGCTCTGTAAAAAGGGGCTCTGTAAGAATTGTTTCAGGGGAAGAATGCAGCTCCCGGGCTATGATCCGGGCACTTTCCGTTGCACGAGCCAGGGGGCTTGTGAGAATCTGATCAATATGAGGAAAACTCCGGGCCAGTTGCTGTCCGGTTTTGCGGATTTGTTCCCGGCCTTCATCGGACAGAGGAATGTCCTGACAGCCTTGGAGGCGGCGCTCTTTATTCCATATGGTTTCACCGTGGCGCAGTAAGATAATTTTCATGCCAATCTTCCTTTATCGATGTTTTGGAGTGCAGTCAAAGTTAGGGGCGCCTTTGGTGGTACTATCTTCGTTTTTTTAACAAAGCACAAACCGCTTGCGGCTCCATATAATTTACGATCAGTTCCCTGGGATATGCCATTTCCTGCACCAAAGCCTCTGCATAGGGTGCTTCTCCCACGCCCTTTGCGCCGTGGCTGTCGCTGGACAACAGTATTGGCAGGCGCTTCTGTCTGCATAGCTTCAAAATCGCTCTCATATTATCTTTGGTATCCCCGCGATAACCGCCGGGAGCCAGGGATGCTTCATTTACCTCTATAATTACATGATTTTGTAAAGCAGCTTCCACAAGTTGCTCAAAGTCAATAGGATAATGAGTGTCGTCCGGATGGCCGATGATATTCACATAAGGCTGCTCCATGGCGCGGATATAAGCCTGGGTGTTATAACGCTTAGCTGCTTCGGTATCTTCGGCCACTTGTCTTCTGTCCCAGAAGGAAAACCGGTGATAAGCCGGGCTTCGAAAGGTCTGAGGATGAATGCTTACGATGCAGAAATCCAAGCCGGAAAGTATCGGTTCGGAAAGGTCAAGATGTCCGTGCTCATCCAATATATTAGCCTCTGCACCGTATAATATATTAACACCTGCCCGGTTCTTGGGTGCGGATTTCAAGTTGCGGAAATAAGACTCCTGACAGGAACCCGGTGTGGCCGGACCATGGTCGGAGACACCCAGTAAAAGCATGCCTTTTCTATATGCAGTTTTGGCCAGGTCGGCAATGGTATTGGTAGTGCCGTGTCCGCTGGCTACGGTGTGGGTGTGAAGGTCTATTGGCAACATGCTATGATCTCCTTGGCTTTTTCGTGAAATGCCTGTAATTTATCTACGTAAAGGTGGATGATGGTCTGACAGTGTGCAGCCACAATCTCTCCGTCATAGTCGTGGGCAAGTTCATTTCGTACTTTTAACATATCAATCCATTCATCGCCATTGATCATTCCAGCCAAAAAGGCAGTGCGAAGTACCTCTCTGGGAGAAGC
>JAZRJO010000210.1:0-2106 GCA_045645825.1 Acetatifactor sp.
ACAGAACGACATGGCTACGATCCGACTTGGGGCGCACTAGTGATGTTTGGGGGCGGGATTTTGGTTCGGCTGCACTAGTCACGTTCAGCCGCGCCCCATTCGCAAAATCGCACCTTCGGGGCTTTACGCTGCTTCGCAGCTCCTTTTTGCTCATTAGCGGGGCGCTCCCTCAGAGACGGGATGGAGGTGAAAATTCGTGCGAGCACGATTTTCATCTCCATATCGTCTCTGGCTGAACTGTTTTATAAAAAAGATAAAAAAAGACTTGCGCGATAAAATTTTTTGGTGTATAGTGGTTCACGATTACAGTTAGTCGAATCGTCAGTCATGAAGGACAAGGAGACAGCAAATGGCAAAGTATTTAGTTATCGTAGAGTCACCTGCCAAGGTGAAGACAATCAAGAAATTTTTGGGGGCTAATTATGAGGTGGCAGCCAGCAACGGACATGTAAGAGATATGCCAAAAAGTCAGCTTGGTATAGATGTGGAGCATGATTATGAGCCGAAGTACATTACCATCAGAGGAAAAGGTGATATTCTGGCAACTCTTAGGAAAGAGGTTAAGAAAGCAGAGAAAATTTATCTGGCAACTGACCCTGACCGCGAAGGAGAAGCTATATCCTGGCATCTGATGCATGCACTGAAATTGGAAGATAAAAAGGTATATCGTATTACATTTAATGAGATCACCAAGAATGCAGTGAAAGAAGCTTTGAAGAATGCCCGGGAGATCAATATGGATCTGGTGGATGCCCAGCAGGCAAGACGCGTACTGGATCGTATGGTGGGATACCGGATTTCACCGCTTCTGTGGGCAAAGGTCAAGCGGGGCTTAAGTGCCGGAAGAGTGCAGTCTGTGGCACTTCGCATTATTTGTGACAGGGAAGAAGAAATCAATGCTTTTATACCGGAAGAATATTGGTCCTTGGATGTGAATCTGAAGGTACAGGGTGAGAAGAAGCCTTTGACAGCCAGGTATTATGGAACTGGGGAAGGAAAAAAAGCTGTCAGCAGCAAAGAAGAGGCAGATGGAATCATGAAATCCCTTGAAAAGGCTGATTATCATGTCGCAGAGGTGAAGAAAGGAGAACGTTCCAAGAAAGCTCCCCTTCCTTTTACCACTTCCACGTTGCAGCAGGAGGCCAGTAAAGTGCTGAATTTCTCTACTTTGAAGACTATGCGTCTGGCACAGCAATTGTACGAGGGTGTGGACATCAAAGGAGAAGGCACGGTTGGTCTGATCACATATCTTCGTACGGATTCCACCCGTGTGTCGGAAGAAGCCGAAGGGATGGCACAGGAATATATCAGTTCTCACTATGGCAAGGAATATGCTGCGGGAACGGGTGTGGAGAAAAAGTCCGATAAGAAGATTCAGGATGCGCATGAGGCTATCCGCCCTACGGATTTAAGCAGACAGCCTATTACATTAAAAGAGCAACTTCCCAGAGACTTATTCCGGCTGTATCAGCTGATCTGGAAACGGTTTGTGGCAAGCCGTATGACGCCGGCTCATTACGAGACCACTTCTGTGAAGATTGAGTCCAATGGACATATTTTTACAGTGGCAGCTTCCAGATGTGTGTTTGATGGATTTATGAGTGTGTATACCCAGGAAGATGACAAGGAAGAAGAGAATCGTCTTTCCGGCCAGTTGAATCAGGAAAGCAAGCTGGAGTTTCTGTCCTTTGATCCCAAACAGCACTTTACACAGCCACCTGCCCATTATACGGAGGCTTCGCTGGTACGTGCCCTGGAGGAGCTTGGGATCGGTCGTCCCAGTACCTATGCGCCCACCATCACTACGATCCTGGCTCGTCGTTATGTAGTCAAAGAGAATAAAAATCTATACGTGACAGAGCTTGGTGAAGTGGTGAACAATATGATGAAAGAGGCATTCCCTTCTATTGTGGATGTGAATTTTACGGCCATGATGGAGATTCTCTTAGATGGCGTAGAAGCAGGAGATGTAAAGTGGAAGACTGTTGTGTCTAATTTCTACCCTGATCTGGATGAGGCAGTAAAGAAAGCAGAAAAGGAGCTGGAGCATGTGACCATTGCTGATGAAGAGTCGGAAGAAGAGTGCGAACTGTGTGGCAGGAGAAT
>JAZRJO010000211.1:0-1670 GCA_045645825.1 Acetatifactor sp.
ACAACTCCTTGGCTCACAGAACGACATGCCTACGATCCGACTTCAATATCAAAACGCTCCATAGCAATCTCATCATTCCCAAATTCCAGTTGGTTCAGTGTCATCAGTTCCTTCACCATGCGGTTCATCTTATCAGCCTCATCTACAATGACCTCACAGTAAAACTGCATGCTCTCGGGATCGTCCATGATCCCCTCCTGCAGCCCTTCCGCATATCCCTGGATCAGTGCGATGGGTGTCTTTAACTCATGAGATACATTGGCAAGAAATTCCTTGCGCATCTCATCTATTTTTTCCTTTTTCTCAATGTCTCTTTGCAATTCATTGTTAGCAGTCTTAAGATCCGAAATGGTCTGCTCCAAAGACTCTGAAAGTTTATTGATATTCTCTCCCAAAAGCGCAATTTCATTGCGCGCATTCCCCTGATACTTGGCCTCGAAATCCAGCCCGGCAATGGCCTCTGAGATACCCGCTAATTCCAGGATCGGTTCCGTGATTTTCTTCGTCACAAACCATATGATGATGCCACCCAAAAGTGCCATGGCACTGCCCACATACCCAAGAAACCGGTTGGAAATCATTGCACTGTCTCTGATACTTTCCAAAGGCGTACAGATCAGATAAGAATTGCCATTCTCAAGGGTACCAAACCTCCCCAGATATTCCGTGGAAGATTTATCAAAAGAAAACCGTTCCAAAGTATCCGGCTTCACACCTCTATAGCCACCTATCCTGTACTTTACCAGCGAAAACACAAACTCATCACCGCCGTTGGGTGATGCATAGACGATCCTGCTGTTCAAATCTATAACAACTGCCAGAATATTATCCTGAAAACAAGTGATCGTAAGATCCTGAAGCGATTCTAATTTCAGTGACTCACTGCCACCTGCGGCCCGATTGATCTTCTCATAAGCATAATTAATCTTAACTTCTTTACTATATTTATAATATTCTTCTAAAAACATACTATTGATGAACCAACAGAGCATCAAAACCCCTGCCAGCAGACCAATAAATATCAATGAAATTTGCTTTCGAATGGAATGCTTCATGATCATTCTCTCCTATTTTTATAGCGCTAGCCTTATTTTATCATAAAAGCTTAACTTTTCCAATCAGAAACACAGAAAGTTCATACAAAAACAACCGCACTCTGAACTGTTGACAGTTCCTCCTCCGGATAATATAATTGTTACAGGAGAAAAAGGAGAATGGTCCTATGACAAACATTATTGAAATCACTGATTTTAACGCACCTGAATTAGACATATATGCCCGTAATAGCGAAGTGCAGCTGCTTCACTATTATGAGCCGCAGTTAGGCGTTTTTCTGGCTGAAAGCCCTAAAGTAATCGAGCGGGCACTGGACGCCGGGTTTGAACCGCTGTCTCTTTTACTGGAGCGCAAGCATATCACCGGCGAAGCGCGTTATATTATCGAACGTTGTGGACATATTCCTGTCTATACTGCTGATTTTCAGATACTGGCACAGCTTACCGGCTTTCAACTTACCCGGGGTGTCCTTTGCGCCATGCGCCGTAAAGAACTGCCCAGGGTGGAAACTGTCTGCCAAAATGCCCGCCGCATCGCAGTTTTGGAAGATGTTATGAATCCCACCAACGTGGGTGCTATTTTCCGCTCTGCAGCGGCACTAGGCATGGATGCGG
>JAZRJO010000212.1:0-2927 GCA_045645825.1 Acetatifactor sp.
ATATCCGTCGAATACCGCCCACGCCTCGTCAATGGAGTATTGGATCACATTGTCACTGTATTTCCTAAGAATCTCCATAAAAGCCTTTGATGCATTCACATACAGACCATAATCCGGCGGCACGATCACAAGCTCCGGGCACTTCTGCCTGGCTGTCATCACAGCCTCTCCGGTCTGGATCCCGTATTTTTTCGCCGGTATGGATTTGGCAAGGACGATTCCATGACGCTTTTCCTGATCTCCACCCACAATACTTGGAATATCTCTCAAATCGATTTTCTCTCCCAGTATGTGCAATCGGTATGCTGCAGACCAACTTAAAAATGCGGAATTGGCATCCACATGAAATATAAACCTATCCATACTTATAAAAAGCGGTGTATCCGCCATGTTTGATCCGCTAACCGGTAACGGATCTCCAGAGTGGTCCTGATCCCGTCCACAACCGTAGAACAAATATATTGTTTCTCCTTAATCCCCACATAATTAGAGTCGCCCCTGGCTATTGTTTCATCCCGTGCAAAGGAAATTAGTATTTTCTCGCCGCCTTCCTTTTCATAACGCAGATGTCTGGGTGTCATCTCTCCATCCGTATCCACATACACCATCATTTCAACCGGTATATCAACCGGGATGATATCTCCCATCTTCAGTGTTCCCTGTTTTTCTTCCATTACCACTCACCTCCAAAAAGAACACCTGTTCGATTTAATAATAGCAAAATTTGTGGCCTTTGTAAAGGGATTTCGATTGGAAATCTGTTCCAAAAAACTATCAGTCCAATTTATAGTACAACATAAAGAGAGGCTAGCCATTGACTAACCTCTCCTTACACTATTATATAATCTTTTTTTGTTAGAACCAGATAAACAAAGCTATCATAACCGATACATATCCCGTCAGTATATGAGGTATAAAGGCAATATATTTATTTTCCCTGAAAGCTGCCAGTGATACCATTTTTCTAAGTAGCATTTCTGTCATCCCTGAAAAACATGCCAGGATCATAATCAAAATAACCAGGCCGATTCCGGCTGTTCCTCCTACACCTCCAAACAACAATGACAGATTGGCAAACACAAATCCGTCTGCCATACCATAGATTCCTTTTATCCCAATAAACAGGCACAACAGTACGAACAATACAATCATACCTATATCAAACAGGGATCTATCTTTTACATACATTAGAACGCTTAACACTGCCGGCAGAAATCCGATCAAGTGCTTATTTCTTGTTACTTCAAAGCTTGTGGAATCCTCACCGGCTGTTAATATGAGATATATAGTCATAGTAACAACAATGAAGAGCAATAAAATACCTCTTATGTTAAACACCATTGTCTCTTATCCTTGTCCTCAATTCGTCCGTAATACTTCCATTAGTCCGCACCGGAAGCTGCAATTCTTCCGTTAGTTTTCGACCGTTCTTCCATGCCTCTACTTCCACGACATAATTGCCACTTGGCGTAGATAACGGAATATTAAACTCGTAAACCTCCGTTTTCATTGCCGGCGGGAATTCATATATGTATTCCTTATTCAAATCTGGATTTAATGCCGTAAGCGTATCCGGGAAACGGATAATCACCTTATCAGCGTAACCACCGGTAGTAATGGTAAGAATCACACCGTCACCAGCTTTAAACTCATCTGAATGTGGTTCCCTCGCCTTTTCCAGTTCTGCATCCAACGTGAATGCCAAACTTTCACTTTCTCGTAGATTCACATTGCCAACATTATCGGAAGCTTCTGCTGAAACCACAAAATCACCCAGGAATAGATAATCGTCTTTCGCCATCGTAATAAGCAGATTGCCCGCATCAGATGAATAGGTTCGCTGCATCTGGTTATCCAGGTTAGTGATCGTAATCACAAGCTTTCTTACTCCACTGCCATCATCTGTGGCTGTGATCTCAAAATCTTTGCTTTCTTCCGTCATGTCAATATTACCTGCATTTTCCAAAGCTTCTACCCCGGTAATTACCGGTGCTTTCCCATCCGGTATCAGCGTAATACTATGTGTTCGGTCTTCATTTAGATCAGACCAGTATTCCTTATCCTGATATTCAGCCATGGCACGAGGATATACCACAATCTGTTTTCCGTCATTTTTAGGTGCTATACTAAATCTTTGTTCCAAACTTACCTTTTGAGCCGAACTGGTACGTTCTGCCACAGCAGATGTAGGTTCCAAATATTCTAACTGTTCTCCGGAAGCATTTGTCTGCAGCTCTTCATTAGCAAACTCTGCATCTCCGGCGTCAGTATTTACCTTTGGTATCCTTGTCTGGAACCATTCTTGTTTACTTCCTACCTGAGAAATCATTCTTAGCCAGTCAATCTGATAGTAATTGGAGGCTTTTCCATCGGTATAACCTGCAATATTCAGTGTATGCTCCGCCACTCCGTCTGCTTTCACATAATATTTCCCAGTTCCTGCCTGATGAATAAATTCAGTATCTTGAATTACTATCTGTTCTGTTTTGAGTGGAACATCATCCATATATTCAGGATCCGGCTCGATATCCGGAGCATCTTCTATTGCTTTGATTTTTATATGCAATGTTGGACCAATATTACCTGCCACATCCACTGCAGCAACATGCAAATATCTAACAGAAGTAGTCATTGTTACATCTATCCAGTTATTTGTCGTCCAACTATGACTTTCTGAAACAGTTCCGGACTTACCATTAGACACAAAATAACGATATCCTGCAATTCCACTGGTTAAAGTATTCTCCGTTGTATTGGATGTAGCAAGCTTCTTTACCGTTCCTGATTCATAACTTTCTACCTTATGATAATAAAGCGTTCCGAAATCATCCGGTTTTGTTACAGTGACACGGCAGATATCTTCACCACTCATAGCTTCAGAGTAGTTTTGGATCTTTCCGGGTGCCGCTTTATCCTTTGCAACAACA
>JAZRJO010000213.1:0-2258 GCA_045645825.1 Acetatifactor sp.
GTAATTCGTATAATACACCACAAACCCGGGCTTCGCTCCACCCGGCTTTTTCACATGCTTCTTCTGAATATAATCAATTTCTACTTTATCCTGTCCGCGTCCTTTGGAATAATAAGCCGCCAGTCGCCCGGCTTCCTCAAAGGTCCGATCCGGCAGTTCCTCTGCACCTTCCGTTTTCACGATCACATGGGATCCTGCCATTCCCTTAGCGTGGAACCACCAGTCATTGCCGGTGGCAAATTTAAAGGTCAGTTCATCGTTCTGGTAATTATTTTTCCCCACGTAAATATGAAAACCATCGCTGCTCACATAGTGGAAAGGCTTACTGGTTACTTTGACTTTCTTTATGCCGCCTTTTCGCTTAATGTAACCGCTTTCTGTCAGCTCTTCCTTAATCTCTACCAGATCTTCTTCTTGCAGGGCGATATCCAGCGCGGCGCTGATGGATTCTAGGTGTTCGATTTCTGCCTTTACTTCCTTGGTTAATTCTGCCAAAGCTTCATAGGTACGTTTCAGTTTGTTATATTTATCAAAATACTTCTTGGCATTCTCCTTCGGTGTCATGGTAGGATCCAGCGGGATGGTGATCATTTCGTTGGTGTAGTAATTCAGCGCCTCCATGGACTTGCTGCCGGACTCCACATTATAACCGTAGGTGTTCAACAGTTCACCGTAGATGCGATAGGTGTCTCGCTTTTCAGTGTCCTTTATTTGCCTGCACTGCAGATCATACTTCTTCACGTTACGTTCCAGAGCAGTCTGCACGATCCGGCGCAGATCAGATGATTTCTGGCGGATGCGTGTCAATGTGTTTTTCTCAGCGTAATAAGTCTCTAAGAGTGCAGACATGGATTCATAAGGAACTGTATGGTCCCTGCCGGTCTCATACATGGTTAAGGCTAGGGCTGCAAATTCTACAGGATCAGAACCTGTATAGGCAATGTTGGGTACAAAATCTCCCATCCGAAGCTTTGTGACCATGTCAGAATAAGCACTGCCAAGTATAGTGTATTGTGTACGGTTCAAAGACGCAGTAGGCACATCACCATCGATACCTGCCCCATAACACATCTCCTGGGCCATTATCGGCGAAATGCCGGTAAAGCTTTGATAGATGGCTTTGTAAACAGGCATGGGCTTAGAGGAAACCACATCTATAAATTGCTCTATATTAGTCTGAAAGATGTCCAGCTTGTCCTGAGTCTGTGGTACGAAGTAGGGTTTTCCCGGCAGTACCTCCCGGACACTGCTGACCAGTCCGGATACATGCTTGATGCTGTCCAGTATCATTCCTTCCTCATTGCAGAAGATAATATTGCTGTGCTTGCCCATAATCTCGATGATCAGGCGCTTGCATCTTAAATCACCCATTTCGTCCAGATGCTCGATATCCATATGGACGATTCGTTCCAGCCCGGGCTGAGAGATGTCCACGATACGTCCGTTCTGCAGATGCTTTCTAAGTAACATGCAGAAGTTAGGGGCAGTCAGGGGACTAGGCTTATTGGTGTCGGTCAGATAGATTAGCGGAAGAGAAGCGTTGGCTGAGAGGAACAGACGCTTCTGTCCATTTTGTGTCTTGATTGTAAGCAACAACTCATCCGGTTCCGGCTGAGCAATTTTATATAATCTTCCTCCTAAAAGGGAGTCTTTCATTTCTTTTACGATACAGGCTATGGTAATGCCGTCAAATGCCATAAGAGGATACCTCACTTTCATTGCGCATGATCTATTATAGTTTACCAGATGACAAAATAGAAAGCAAGAGATTATTGAGAAAATGAAGTCCACTCTTGACGCTACCCCAATCTTGCTTTATAATAAGATGAAGTGTATATATCACTTCCGACGTAAGATTGGAGCACGCATATGATAAAGAGTATGACCGGTTTCGGCAGGTGTGAAGTGGCCGAAAATAATCGTAAGTTCACGGTTGAGATGAAATCAGTGAATCACCGTTACTTGGACGTGAATATCAAGATGCCCAAGAAGCTTAATTTTTTTGAATCTGCGATCCGTACGGAGCTAAAGAAGTATATCTCCAGAGGTAAGGTAGATATTTTCATTAGCTATGAGGATTTTAGCGAAAGTAACACCACGGTCCGTTATAACAGAGAGGTGGCTGCGGAATATCTTAAATATCTGGATCAGATGGCAGAGGAGTTCCAACTGGATAATGATGTGAGAGTATCCACACTTTCTAAGTATCCGGAAGTTTTCACCATGGAAGAACAGACCATGGATGAAGAAGAGCTGTG
>JAZRJO010000214.1:0-4612 GCA_045645825.1 Acetatifactor sp.
CAGTTTCTGTGGTGGTAATGCATACCATTGCAGCCAACCTGGGGAGTATGCTGACACCCATTGGCAATCCCCAGAATCTGTGTCTGTATGGAAAATCCGGTATGACACTGGGCAGCTTCATGCTTTTGATGTTGCCATATACGGTGGTATCCCTGGTGCTTTTGGTCTTGTGGTGTCTGTGCCGCAAAGGAGAAAGATTAGAGAATCCGGTGATGGATTTTGCGAAAGATGATACTACCGGCACTGCGTGTGGAGCGAAAACAAATAATCATAAAGCTCTGGTGACTTATCTTTGTTTGTTCTTTCTTTGCATCCTGACAGTGGCTCGCATGGTGCCTTATGGTGTGACTCTGGTCATTGTGGCATTGACCGTATTTGTGTTGGATCGGAAGGTACTTGGAAAAGTAGATTATTGTCTTCTTATGACGTTTGTAGGCTTCTTTGTGTTCATCGGCAATATGGGGCGGATTCCTGCGTTTCGCGTTGTTTTAGAGAGGATGATCAAAGGAAATGAAGTGTTGACAGCGGTATTATCCAGTCAGGTGATCAGTAATGTGCCCGCAGCACTTCTTTTGTCCGGATTTACCCAGAAGTATGAAGCGCTGATTGTGGGAACCAATCTGGGTGGATTGGGTACACTGATCGCATCCATGGCAAGTCTCATTTCTTTTAAGTATCTTGGGAAAGAGGAGAGAGAAGCGAAGAAGAAATATTTGATTTATTTTACATTGGCGAATTTGGCGTTTTTGGTGGTGTTGTTGGGATTTTTCTATTTCACAAAAAATTAAGTGTGATTTCCCTTGGATTTTACGGGAGGCAAAAATGGCAGAACAATATAAAGAATTACACAAAATAGAAGCGCAGGCTTATGAAGCTGCGTCAGAGATTATTCAGCCGGCGGGAGCTTTGCCACGATAGCGTATCGGGCATTTTCTGCACCGGTGGCAGTAGAGCATATGAAAGCCCATGCCGGCATGGATATCGGAGATACTCTGATCGGTATGCATTTGAAGGATGTGGCTGTGCCTGTGAGAATTGGTACAAAGCAGATTGGTGAGGCGCATGTGGTGTGTGCCAGGACCCGGAGGAAGTTCATCGGTGGATGTAGAGCAGTGTATGATGAAGGGCTGTTGTAGAAGGGAGTTTATAGAAATCCGGAAAGGGAACATCTAAAGAGCAGTAGAAGCAGCCAATTATTTGGCTGCTTCATTGATTAACTGTAATATGTTTTGGATGGAATCCATCTGTCCGCTCTTTGCCATAGTCTCCCGGTATGTCTGTCTGGAATCATATAATTCATGCACTTTTTTCACCAGAAGTTCTTTCGTCAGGTCATCTTCATCGATCACTATGGAGAATCCCTGCGCTTCAAAAGATTTTGCATTCAGAATCTGGTCACCTCTGCTGCTGGAAGCAGGCAGGGGGATGAGTATGTTAGGTTTTTTCAGTGCCAGCAATTCGCAGATGGCGTTGGCGCCGGCTCTGGAGATTACCACATCGGTCATTGCAAAGAGGTCCTTCAGTTCAGATTTGATATATTCAAACTGCTTGTAGCCGGGTGTGTTGAGCAGCAGGTTATCTACTTTGTCCTTGCCACATAAATGAACCACCTGAAAGTCTTCCAGTAATCCGGGCAGAGCCTCTCTCACGGCTTTGTTTACATTGGCGGCTCCTAAGCTTCCACCCATGACCAGGATCACCGGTTTGTTGGCCGTGAATCCGCACAGATCCAAACCGGTCAGTTTATTGCCCTTGGCCAGTTCTTCGCG
Organism: Acetatifactor sp.; assembly: GCA_045645825.1. GTDB lineage: Bacteria > Bacillota > Clostridia > Lachnospirales > Lachnospiraceae > Acetatifactor. The sequence continues at coordinate 1,770 of JAZRJO010000214.1, forward strand.
GATAGGAGAGCCGGTGAGCACTGCTTTGCCTGTAGGGAGAGTTTTAAGAGTCTCCGGGAAATTGCAGCATACTTTCGTGGCAACAGGGATACAGAGCTTGTTGGCAAGCCCCGGTGTCATGTCGGATTCGTGGATAATGCAGGGGATGCCCAGAGAAGCGGCCGCCCTGACTACAGGTACACTGACAAAGCCGCCCTTGGAAAATACCACATCCGGCTTGTATTGTTTCAGGAATTTTCTGGCTTCTCCAAAGCCCTTGATCACGCGGAAAGGGTCGGTCAGGTTCTTGACATCCAGGTATCTGCGGAATTTGCCGGTGGAAATGCCGGTATACGGGATGGTAAAATCACTGATCAGCTTCTTCTCGATCCCATCGTAGGAGCCTATGTAGGCAATCTCATAGCCTGCCTTGAGGAGTCCGGGAATCAGGGCAATATTGGGCGTTACATGCCCGGCGGTGCCGCCGCCTGTCAATACGATTTTCTTCATGACGGCGTTCCTTTCTCAAATCATACTTTCCAGAGCGCGGGCCAGCTGGTCGGGGCAGGACGTGGACTTGAAACCACAGCGGATGCCTTTCAGACGGCTGATGGCCTCTTCGGGAGCCATACCTTTTACCAGAGCTGCGATGCCCTGCAGATTGCCATTACAGCCTCCGATAAATTTTACAGATTCGATTACACCTTCTTTTATTTCAATGTCAATAGCAGTAGAACAAGTTCCTTTGGTCTGATATCTCATTTCACTTTCCTCCGAATGCTATATGGACAGCAACAGATGACTGCGTTGTGCCAATTCATTTACTTTATAGTATAGCAGATTTCCACTAGAGGTGCAAGTTAAGAATGAAGTTCTGTTACCGGGTGTCGATGCAGCTCTTATTTGGTAGAAATGTGGGTTTTTAAGTCAATGAGTTAGCGTTAAAGAATATTGCTAATTTAAATGTGCAAGTTTATAATAATGTATATACATTTTTGAAACGGAGGAATCGTATGTTTAGGATATTTCAGGAGGAGAAGTTGATTTCAGTCTTCATGGGTTTATTCCTTGTGCTTAGTATTTTGACCAGGTTGGGGCTGGGAATGGTGTATCAGCGGTTGATTAAGGAAACGGACAATATGGCGGCCACCGAGAATAAGATGTTGAAACAGTGTAAGCTGAAATTCGCCAATTGTTTTCAGTTAAATCATGGGGTGGCAAATATTCCTGTTTTTGTGGACAAGTTTTTGAATAGGCTGACCATCGGATATCTGAGTTTTGATGGTATCTATCACTTGTCAGGGCAGTTGATGCTTCTGTCAGTGGTCTGTTCGGGTATCGGTGTATGTAAAAGCATTATACACGGGCGGATGTTAGGAGAGATTTTGCCTTTTTATATTGTCAGTTTTCTGGGACTTTATGTGTATTTTTCGGTGTCAACGATTGTGGATGTGAAGGGAAAAAGAAGGGTGCTGAAAGTGAATCTGGTGGATTATCTGGAGAATCATCTGTCGGCAAGGATAGATGTGACGGATCAGGATATTCAGATGTTGTATGGTGAGGATTGGGTGACAAAACAGACCGGACAGTATAGCAAAAAAATTGCTAAAAAACGGGCTGCCGTTTCTGTCAGCACAGGTCTGAGCAAGAAGGATGCCGGTTTTACGAAAGAAGAGGAGAAAGAGTTGGAGGATTTATTGTTGGAATTCTTGATGTCATAAGGGGAAGGAAGAGGAGATTTGTACAAATTGGTCTTGAATTTACACCATATCTCTGTTACACTATACATAAGTGTAAGGCATGCCGCCTAAGTGGTGTTTGGACATTGAATTTACCTGATGTTCAGGGAAAAGGAGCGATATTATGAGCAGACATGTTACATTTGATTATGCAAAAGCAGATTTATTTATTTCCACAGAAGAAGTAGGCTATATGAAGAAACTGGCACTGGATGCCAAGGAAGTGCTGGTAGCGAAGACCGGTGCGGGTAATGACTTTCTGGGATGGATCGATCTTCCGGTTGATTATGACAAGGAAGAGTTCGCCAGAGTGAAGGAAGCAGCAAAGAAGATTCAGAGTGATTCTGAGGTGTTGTTGGTGATCGGTATCGGCGGTTCCTATCTGGGGGCGAGAGCAGCAATCGAATTTTTGGGACATAGCTTCTATAATGTTGTAGATAAGAGCATTCGTAAGGCTCCGGAGATCTATTTCTGCGGTAATTCCATCAGTTCTACTTATCTGAAGCATCTGATGGATGTAGTAGGAGACAGAGATTTCTCTATTAACATGATCTCCAAGTCCGGAACTACCACTGAGCCTGCCATTGCATTCCGCGTATTTAAGGAAAAATTGGAAGAAAAATATGGAAAGGAAGGTGCTGCCAAGAGAATCTATGCGACCACTGACAAGGCTAAAGGAGCTCTTAAGAAAGTGGCAGATGAGGAAGGATATGAGACTTTTGTAGTGCCTGATGATGTAGGAGGACGTTTCTCTGTTCTGACTGCTGTGGGCTTGCTTCCCATTGCTGTCAGCGGTGCAGACATTGATAAGCTGATGGAAGGTGCTGCAAGCGGAAGAAAGCGTGCGCTGGAGAATGCATTTGAGGACAATGATGCCCTGAAGTATGCTGCCATCCGTAATATTCTTTTGAGAAAAGGTAAAAATATTGAGATTCTTGCCAACTATGAGCCCAGTGTTCACTATGTATCCGAGTGGTGGAAGCAGTTGTACGGCGAGAGTGAAGGCAAGGACCAGAAGGGTATCTTCCCTGGAAGCGTGGATCTGACCACTGAGCAGGATTCTATGGGTCAGTATATTCAGGATGGTGCCAGAACCCTCTTTGAGACAGTGATCAATGTGGAAGC
>JAZRJO010000215.1:0-2138 GCA_045645825.1 Acetatifactor sp.
CCCATGGGGATGCTGGTCAAAATACCGGATCGGCAGACTCTCCATGTGCACAAACAAGGTATCCCTGAAATTCCGCATGGTGCCCTGTGTGACCACTGCCATTACACGAGCCTGTGTATAAGCCGCCACCACACCTGCACCATAAAAGCACGCCACTCTTCCCATTGCTCTCAAAAGTCCGGAGAAATCAGGATTTTGCTGCCCGATCAGCGGTGCAATATAATCATCGATCAAAGTCTGCATAAACAACGTACCCTGTACACTGGAAAATACCGTCACCACGATACATACCACTACTACAAGCCCTGCCCATGCATAATCCTTCAACACAAACTTCATCAATCTTAAAAATGTGCCCTTGGGATCCTCCAGTCTCGGCTTAGGTCTCCCACGCATCTCACCCGGTCTGGCCATCCTTACATTCCTCCTTTCTCATCAAAATCACCGCCACCGGCAGTCTGCTGTTCATACACATCCTGATATATGGCATTATTCTGAAGCAGATTCTGTGGCGTATCAAAGGCATTCACCTTACCATCTTCCATCACGATCACACGATCCGCATGCTCAATACTGGAAATCCTCTGGGCAATGATGATCTTGGTGGTTCCCGGAATCTCCTCGGCAAAGGCCTTGCGGATCTTGGCATCCGTAGCAGTGTCCACCGCACTGGTACTGTCATCCAGTATCAATATCTTAGGCTTCTTTAAAAGAGCTCTGGCAATACAAAGCCTCTGCTTCTGCCCACCGGACACATTGGCACCGCCCTGCTCAATATGGGTCTCATATTTATCCGGCATTTTCTCAATAAATTCATCCGCACAGGCAAGACGACAAGCCCGAATACACTCTTCCTCTGTGGCATTCTCATCACCCCAGCGCAGATTATCCAGGATACTGCCTGAGAACAACACATTCTTCTGCAGCACCACGGACACCTCATTACGTAAAGTTTCCAGATCATACTCCCTGACATCTCGTCCGCCGACCTTCACAGACCCTTCCGACACATCATAGAGCCTGCTGACCAGATTCACCAGACTGGTCTTGGCACTGCCGGTGCCCCCAAGGATACCTATGGTCTCACCGGAGAAAATTGTCAGATTGATATCCGACAATACCGGTTCCTTACTTTCCGCATTATACCGAAACGACACATTTTCAAAACAGATACTGCCATCCTCCACCTGATACACCGGATCCTCCGGATTCGTCAGACTACTCTTCTCATTCAACACTTCACAGATACGCTCCGCGCTGGCCATACTCATAGTGATCATCACAAAGATCATAGACACAATCATCAAACTCATGAGAATATTCATACAATAAGCCAACAGACTCATGAGATCACCGGTGGACATATTCCCCGCCACGATCATCCTTGCGCCCAGATAACTGATCCCCAGGATACAGCCATACACCGTAAACTGCATCAAGGGACTGTTCAAAGCCAGAATCTTCTCTGCATTCACAAACAGATTGCGCAGATTCCCACTGGCATCCTTAAACTTCTTCACTTCATACTCTTCCCGCACATAAGCCTTCACCACACGGATGGCAGACACATTCTCCTGCACACTGGCATTCAACGCATCATACTTCTTAAAAATACTGCGAAAAGTCTTCATGGTCCTGGATGCGATCAAAAACAGACATGCTCCTAGCAAGATCACCGCTACCAGATAAATACTTGCAATCCTGGGACTGATAAAAAACGCCATGCACATGGCAAAGATCAACGTAAAAGGTGCTCTGACACACATTCTGAGAATCATCTGATATGCATTCTGAATATTCGTCACATCCGTAGTAAGCCTGGTCACCAGTCCGGCTGTACTGAACTTATCAATATTGGCAAAAGAAAAGCTTTGAATATTCACAAACATCGCCTCTCTCAAATTCCTGGCAAATCCCGTGGACGCCTTAGCTCCAAAGAAACCGCCTGCAAATCCGCAGGACAAAGACACAATGGCTGCCAGCACCATGCATCCACCCATGATATAAATATGAGTCAGATTCCCTGCCTGGATACCATCATCAACAATAGATGCCATCATCAGCGGAATGATCATTTCCATGATGACTTCCAACACCATACAAAGCGGTGTAATGATACTTGGGGCTTTAAACTCCTT
>JAZRJO010000216.1:0-2375 GCA_045645825.1 Acetatifactor sp.
GCCAGAACATATTCTGGTTATTGAGGGAATCCACGGTCTCAATCCTAAGACTTCTTATTGTCTGCCGGATGAAAGTAAATATAAAATTTACATCAGTGCTTTGACCAATATTAATATCGATGAGCATAACCGTATCCCTACCACAGATGGCAGACTTCTGCGTCGCATGGTCCGAGATGCCCGTACCCGCGGTGCTGATGCCCGCAGGACCATCGAAATGTGGCCTTCTGTCCGCCGTGGAGAAGAGGAAAATATCTTTCCTTTCCAGGAGGAGGCAGATGCCATGTTTAATTCAGTGCTGATCTATGAACTGGCGGTGCTGAAACAATATGCAGAACCCTTATTATTCCGGATCACCAAGGATCAGCCGGAGTATTATGAGGCTAAGCGTCTTCTGAAATTCCTGGAATATTTCCTGGGTGTAAGCAGTGAAAATCTGCCTAATAATTCTATTTGCAGGGAATTTGTAGGCGGTAGCTGTTTTCATGCATAGGGTGAGGAAAGTGTAAGTGTTAAATGCGGATAAAAAAATCCCGGTAAAAGCAGTATAACACTGTTTTGCCGGGATTTTACATGTAAGCAGAACGATAAGCCGGGTTATGTCGTGAATAATCATCTATCTAGAACGGCTGTTACCAGACGTTTCAAGCGACCTACCTGAAAACAGGCCGGGCAAGCCTATGGTTTTCGTTTTGGTCTTGCTTCGGATGGGGTTTACATGGCTCCGCCTGTTACCAGACGGACGGTAGTCTCTTAAGCTGCCTTTCCACCCTTACCAGACAAATCTGCAAGCAGATTTGTCGGCGGTATATCTCTGTTGCACTGGCCTTGGAGTCACCTCCACCGGACGTTATCCGGCATCCTGCCCTGTGAAGCCCGGACTTTCCTCACCCGGCAGCTTACGCTGCCGGCCGCGATTATTTGTTCTGCTTACGAATATGCATTTTAACACAAAAGGGAGTTTATGTCAAATGGTTCAAATTGGGAAAAGGCTTATTTTGTTATTATTGATATTGGGGCTGACAGCGTGTGGGTCAGAAGAAAAGCTGTTTCAGACTTATGAGCTTTTGCAGTGTGAGGAGTCGGAGAAGGAGAATCTGGCGGGTATGCTTAAGGAGCAGGCTTGCGGTGCAATGGTTCGGATATCTGCAGGCAATTTAGTGGGAAGCGGTGTGATCTTTTGTATGGATCAGAAGGAAATGGTGATTCTGACTGCTGCGCATGTGTTGGAGCAGGTTACAGGGCAGAAGAGAAGCGAAGAGAATGCAGAACCCGTGATTGAGATAACACTGGTAGATGGGACGATTCTTTCAAGCAAGAAGGATAAGAGCAAGGATGAGGATAATGTTTGGAGTGTCACATTGTCACAGGCTTCTGATCTTGGAATCATTACTGTGCCTATGGAGGAGATTTCCGAGGATGTCTTTGCACATTGCAGATATGTGCCCACGGATAAGGAAGCCTTTGACGCTCTTACAGCGGGAGATATTATTCTGGTCATGGGGAGTGCGGAGGAAGTGGCCGGAAATGCTTATGAGGGAACGCTGTCAGAGCCTTGGGTCTATATAGAAGATTATGGGCAGTATATGATGCTGGGACGTACTTTTGCTAAGCCCGGCATGTCCGGTGGTGGTGTCTTTGATAGGTATGGAAGATTCATCGGAATTTTGTCCGGTGCGGACGAGTGTGGGAATCTGGCAATTGTACCGTTTAGTATGATTTTAAGTGAAATGTAGTCGCGAAGTGACGAAAAAACACCGTATATAACTTTACAAAACTTTCTGGACTTGGATATTGACAAGGTAAAGAAAATGATGGAAAATATGAAGTAGCGGATGAATGTCCGGCCAAAAGCCCGGGTGTGCGGAAGGGCAAAATGCAGGTGTGGAAAGGAAATGAGAAGATGACAAAGATTGATATAGTTTCAGGATTTTTGGGAGCCGGTAAGACGACTTTGATCAAGAAGCTGTTAAAGGAAGCACTGAGTGGAAGTAAAGTAGTGCTGATTGAGAATGAATTTGGAGAAATCGGAATAGACGGAGGCTTTCTGAAGGAGTCTGGGATTGAGATTAAAGAGATGAATTCCGGCTGTATCTGCTGTTCTCTGGTGGGAGATTTTGGTGCCTCCTTGAAGGAAGTGCTTACCACGTATTCCCCGGAGCGCGTGCTGATCGAGCCCTCCGGAGTGGGCAAGCTGTCGGATGTGTTGAAGGCTGTAGAGGATGTGGCAGGTGATCTGGATGTGAAAGTCAACAGTGCAGTGGCTGTTGTGGACGCGTCAAAATGTAAAATGTATATGAAGAACTTTGGTGAGTTTTTCTTGAAGTCGGATCGTAGCCATGTCGTTCTGTGAGCCAAGGAGTTGTTCCTGGGTA
>JAZRJO010000217.1:0-4390 GCA_045645825.1 Acetatifactor sp.
GTTGTTACAGCAGCATCTGGTGAATACGAGACAACTCTTATGTCTGAGATGGGCAAGAGCTCCGCTCCGAGATTATTCCAGGTAAACGGCCCGGTTGGTCTTGCTAACTGGACAGATTACTGCTATGATCTCGCTGGTACAGATGTATACAACGAGCTCACAAGTGATGGATTCGCATTAAAAGATGGTGATGCAGTAAAAGGTATCGCTTATGTAGTAGAATCCTACGGTATCATCACAAACAAATCTCTTTTAGAGAAAGCTGGTTATACAACAGAAGATATCGATTCCTTCGAAGATTTAAAGAAAGTTGCTGAAGATATCACAGCTCGTAAAGATGAGCTCGGCTTCGCAGCATTCTCTTCCGCAGGTATGGATGGTTCCTCCGACTGGAGATTCAAAACACATCTTGCAAACCTTCCGATCTACTTTGAGTATCAGGCAGATGGAATTGGCTCCACAGCAGCAATCAAAGGTTCCTACCTTGACAATTACAAGAACATCTGGGATCTTTACATCAACAACTCCACATGTGAGCCGGCTGACTTAGCAGCTAAGACAGGTGATGACTCCCGTAACGAGTTCCTTGCAGGTGAGGCAGTATTCTTCCAGAATGGTTCTTGGGAGTATGGTAACCTTACAGGCGAAGGTAAATTCACAGATGATGATCTTGCTATGATCCCGATCTATGTTGGTGTAGGTGATGAAGCTAACCAGGGTCTTTGCACAGGTACAGAGAACTATTGGTGTGTAAATGCTGAAGCAGAAGCTGATGATATCCAGGCTACACTTGATTTCATGGCTTGGTGTGTAACTTCTGAAGAAGGTACAAGTGCGATGGCTAACGAAATGGGCTTTGTAATTCCGTTCAAGAACGCTGTTGAGTCCCCGAACCTCTTCGTTAAACAGGATGTTGCTTATACAAACGCTGGCAAGCTTCCGGTATCCTGGAACTTCCCGACAATGCCGTCTGAAGAGTGGAAGAATGGCGTAGGTCAGGCTCTTACAGCTTATGCTGCAGACCAGACAGATGCTAACTGGGCAGAAGTAGTTACAGCATTCGTAGAAGGTTGGGCTACAGAGTACGCTCTTGCAAATCCGTAATAAAGACAAATGTTGATTTAATCACAATAAATTGAACCTTTAATAAGGGGCGGGCAAGTGACTTGCCTGCCCCTGAATTTTTAGAAAAGGGGGAGCTATATGGAAAAAGCGCTGAAGAAATATTCACCGCTCTTTGTAATCCCGACATTTGCAGCGTTTGTGATCGGTTTCATCATTCCGTTCGCAGAGGGATTGTATCTTTCCTTCTGTCAGTTTACAACTGTTAAAAACGCGAAATGGGTGGGTATTGCTAACTATCAGAGAGCGTTCGCAGATGAATCTTTCGTAAATGCTCTTGGTTTTACTGTGTCGTATGCAGTTGTTTCCATCGTGGTCATTAATGTGATCGCCCTTGGACTTGCATTGCTTTTGACACGAAAACTAAAAGGAACAAATATTTTTCGTACAATTTTTTTCATGCCGAACTTAATCGGTGGTATTGTATTAGGTTATATTTGGCAGATTCTCATCAACTGTGTACTTTCCATCGTTGGTGAGCCATTACTTGCACTGAATGAGACAGCAGGTTACTGGGGTCTTATTATTCTGACAGCATGGCAGCAGATCGGTTACATGATGATCATTTATATTGCAGGTCTTCAGAATGTTCCGGGAGAACTTCTTGAAGCGGCTGAGATTGATGGTGCAAATGCGATCACAACTTTATTAAAAGTAAAGATCCCGATGATCATGTCCTCGATTACAATCTGCGTATTTTTAACATTGACAAACTCCTTTAAGCTGTTTGACCAGAACCTTGCTCTCACAGCAGGTGATCCGAAACACTTAACAGAAATGCTTGCTCTGAATATTTACAATACTTTTTACGCACGTGCCGGTGCGCAGTGGAAGGGTCTTGGTCAGGCGAAAGCGGTTATCTTCTGTGTTCTGGTTATCGCAATCTCTATGATCCAGCTTAAGGCTACAAGATCTAAGGAGGTGCAGCAGTAATGAAGAAAGAAAATAAAGCATTAGATATGATGTGGACGATTATCTTAACAATCGCGTCCCTTCTTTATATGTATCCAATTGTTATGATCTTCTTTAACTCTTTAAAAGAAGAAACATCTATTTCCACAGACAGTGCATTCCAGCTTCCGACAGCAGAAACATTTGCAGGTCTGGAAAACTACCTGAATGCAATCAATTCTAAAGGATTTTTACAGAGTTTAGGATATAGCATCGTGATTACGGTAACTTCTGTTGTTGCGATCCTCCTGCTGTGCTCTATGTGTTCCTGGTATATAACACGTGTAAAAGGAATTGTATCCTCAGGCTTATATTTTCTGTTTGCATTCTCCATGGTTGTTCCGTTCCAGATGGTTATGTTTACATTATCTCAGACAGCGGATCAGCTGAGATTAAATACGCCGTGGAACATTTGGATCATTTATCTTGGTTTTGGTGCAGGACTTGCGGTATTTATGTTCGCGGGATTTATGAAATCCATTCCTTTGGAAGTTGAGGAAGCATCTATGATTGATGGATGTAATCCACTTCAGACTTATTTCCTCATTGTTATGCCAATGTTAAAACCGACAATGGTTTCTGTTGGAATTTTGGAAGCAATGTGGGTATGGAATGACTATCTCCTGCCGACACTGGTTCTCGACATCAAAAAATATAAGACAATCCCGATGCTGATCCAGTACTTCCGTGGCAGTTACGGTAGAGTTGAAATGGGACCGATGATGGCATGTATCATGCTTACTGTGATCCCGATCGTTATTATCTACTTACTGGGTCAGAAGCATATTATTAAAGGCGTTGCAGCCGGTGCTGTTAAGGGTTAATCAATGGCATTAACAATTAAAGATATTGCCCGTGAGTCTGGATATGCAGTGGGAACTGTCTCCCGTGTGTTAAATAATCATCCGGATGTTTCGGACAAGGCCCGAGTGAAAATTCTGGAAGTGGTAGAGAAACACCATTTTAAATTGAATAGTAATGCAAAGCATTTAAAACAGCAGGCCAGTAATGGTATTGCGATTATTGTAAAAGGTAATCAGAATATGTTGTTTGCATCAATTGTGGAACAGATGCAGGGTATGATCCGACAAAAAGGATTTGCCTGTTTGATGTATTACATTGGTGAGATGGAAAATGAGCTGGAGCAGGCTTTGCAGGTTATCGTAGAACGTAGGCCGATGGGAATCTTGTTCTTAGGAAGTAACCTGGCTTATTTCAAAGAGCAGTTCGAAAAGGTGCAGATTCCTTGTGTGCTGGTGACTAACTCTGGTGAGTCTCTCGGTTTTGATAAACTTTCCAGCGTTAGTACGGATGACTCGGAGGCTGCATATGCTGCTGTAGAGTATCTGATCACGTTGGGACACCAGAAGATAGGTATTCTTGGTGGTCAGTTGGAGAAATCCAGAGCAGCCATTACCCGTTATATCGGATGTAAAAAAGCTTTTGAGTTCTATAAGATTCCGTTTGATATGGACAAGCAGTATGAGCCTGCGTTGTTCTCGATCTCTCAGGGATATGAGGCGATGGAACGATTGCTGAAGAAAATGCCGGATCTGACAGCAGTGTTCGCCATGTCGGATACGATGGCATTGGGAGCAATTCGTGCGCTCCATGACAGAGGACTTCGCGTTCCGAACGATATTTCTGTGGTGGGATTTGATGGTATTGAGCTTGGAAGCTACATGTCGCCGAAGCTTACGACAATACGTCAGAATCGTGAGATCATTGCAAAACGTAGTGTGGAGATTCTTCTTGGGAATATCACAAAGATCACCGATGCAGTCCATGAGACCGTACCATTCCAGGTGATTGAGGGCGAGAGTGCAAAGCAGTGCTAGATGGTAAAAATCCAGGGAAAGGATGCAAGACCTTTCTTCTGTGAAATAATAATAAGGATGTGAACGTTATGAGAAGCAATGGAATTTTGATGCATTTGTCTTCTCTCCCTTCTCCGCATGGTATCGGTAGTATGGGGCAGCCGGCGAGAGATTTTGCTGACTTTTTAGAGGCAGCAGGACAGTCACATTGGCAGATTCTGCCAATCTGTCCGACAGGATACGGGGATTCGCCGTATCAGTCTTTCTCTACTAACGCTGGAAATCCATACTTTATCGATCTGGATGAGTTGAAAGAAGAGGGGCTTTTAGAGGCGTCCGACTATGAGCATATCGATTGGGAAAGCACTTCAGATGATGTGAATTATGGAGTTCTGTATGAAAAACGTTATCCGGTGCTGAAGAAGGCAGTAAAGAAATTTTTAGAAAATCCGTTGACGGATTATGAAGACTTCTGTAAGAAAAATGCTTTTTGGCTTGAT
>JAZRJO010000218.1:0-3033 GCA_045645825.1 Acetatifactor sp.
TAAGGAGTCTTCATTACTTCCAATGCAGTTCCTGCAAAGATAGAGCTGTTGCCAACCTTAGCAGGCATGCCGAAGATAAATGCAAAACGGTTAGCAGCCTTCATAGCTTCTTCTTCGTTCTGCGCATTCACACCTACATGAGCCAGTTCAAATCCCAGCATGGTCTGTACAGCTTCTCTCGTGAGCTGCTCGATCCTATCCCACTCACCTGCGTTGATCAGGTCACCGGGCACCATCCAGGAACCGCCACATGCAATAATCTTATCAAAATCAAGATAGCTGGTCAGGTTCTTAGCGCTAATTCCGCCGGTAGGCATAAACTTCATATTCACATATGGTGCTGCCATAGCCTTGATCTTAGCCAGTCCGCCGGACTGTTCTGCGGGGAAGAATTTTACAACATCAAGTCCCAGTTCGATGGCTTGTTCAATATCGCTGGGGGAAGAAGTACCGGGAGTGATAGGTATCCCCTTCTCCTGACAATACATCACTGTCTTGGGGTTTAAGCCCGGGCTAACGATAAACTGTGCACCTGCTGCCATTGCTGCATCTACCTGAACAGCATTCAGTACAGTTCCTGCGCCCACACACATTTCAGGGAAGTTCTCTGTCATAGCTTTGATGGCTGCAGCTGCTGCGCTGGTACGGAAGGTTACTTCTGCGCAAGGAAGTCCTCCGGCGCACAAAGCCTTCGCAAGGGGAATCGCATCCTCTGCTCTGTCAATTTTTACAACCGGTACAATGCCGATTTTGTTAAGTTTTTCCAGAACTGCATTCATTTTAATTTGTCCTCCTAATAAATTGTCACAACTATTTGGCGCTGCGGCTGGCTTTTGGCCACGCCGCAGCGATAACCGCAACTATTTAATAACGGTTCCATATACTTCCAACTGTGTGAGGGCAGGGAAAGGTGACGGGTCATCAGCCTTGATCATAGAATTCATCTGCACCCAGGTAATCTGCTTCTTCTCAAAGGTAAGGGTTTGAGCAAATCTGCTCTTTGTAAGCTCCCAGTCGATGGAAGAACCATCAGAGAAGGTAAGTGTCACCTGCGTCCACCAGTTGTCATGAGGAAAATCAGCTCTGGTAAACATGACTATTTTATCTGTCTCGATCATACGACCGAAGTCGATGGTGATCGCTGCATCATCCTGCTGGTTGATGCCCCATGACTGATAAGGCCAAACACCGTGGTTACGATTCTCACACATACCATCGATCGCATTACATGCAAAAAATACAGCTTCTCCTCTGGTCTCCACATTAGCTGTGGCATGGGGATACATATTTGCAATATTATGCTGGTCACAGATATTCTTTGCCTGATTACGATACTGGTAAATCTCCTCTTCCATTGCCTCACGCACATATAGATAGTGGCGATTGCCGCTAAAAGCTTTGGGCGAGATATTTTTTCTTGCCTTGTCAAAGGGAACCGTATATTGTGTGCTATCAGTCAGATAGACAAAGGATGCACCAAGTGCATCGTCCACTTGTAACCATACATGAATATTTTGCTCAGAAGTCTCTACAATAATACTGTCTCCGGGCTCATATTCTCTCCTGACTACAAGGCTAGCCATTGTCTCTGCGCTGTCCTCATATAAGATAATACCACTTTTGTCTAATATCTTCAACGAAAACTTTGCCATTATGCTAAAATCTCCTTTACACATGCTGCGATCTTATCACATTTACAGTTTTCGAAGAAGTACTCCTTAAATTTGTCACCGGATAAGGCACCTTTTACCAGCTCCTGATCCAGATTCTTGAGTATGGTGATGATGTCAGTGTGGGTCACTTCCTTCACCTGATCCAAAATTTTCTTATTGCGCTGCTCAGGAATCACTCTTTCAGGGGGATATCCGCCACCACCGGGAGCACAGAACAACTTCTCAAAGGTATACTGCAGATTCAGTTCACCACCCCAGCCAAAGTTCTCAGCAAAAGGAAGGGCTACACAGTTACCGTCATTTACCTGAGAGAACAGGTAAGCATGCAACGGGGATTCAATATGTCCGCACAGTACCTTGGGGAAAGAGTTGCATGCAAGCATAGCTCCCTCACCGGTACCGCAGCCTGTGATGATATAATCCACTGCACCGGAATTGATCAAAACCGCTGCCAGAATACCAATCTGTACATAGGTCAGAGAATTGGGATCCTCTGCGCCGCACATACCATAATTAAATACTTCGTGGCCCATGGGTTCCACTACTTTTTTCAAAGTGCTGCAGATCATTTCATTCTTTGCAGCCTGACTATTTTCATTGATCAATGCAATCTTCATGATAAAATCTCCTTCTTTTACCAGCTATTAAGAGGGCTGCTTACCGATGTAAGCCAGGATACCGCCATCCACATACAGGATATGTCCGTTTACAGCATTGGATGCTTCAGAAGCAAGGAATACTGCAGGACCGGTCAGCTCTTCTGCCTTTAACCATCTGTTGGCAGGGGTCTTGGCACAGATGAACTGGTCGAAAGGATGTCTGCTGCCGTCCGGCTGAATCTCACGAAGAGGAGCCGTCTGAGGAGTCTCGATATAACCGGGTCCAAGGCCGTTACACTGAATGTTGTACTGGCCGTACTCGGAACAGATATTTCTGGTGAGCATCTTAAGTCCGCCCTTTGCAGCTGCATAAGCAGAAACGGTCTCACGGCCAAGCTCAGACATCATGGAGCAGATGTTGATGATCTTACCATGTCCCTTTTTGATCATAGCAGGGATCACTGCCTTAGATACGATGAAAGGTGCATTTAAGTCTACATCAATAACCTGTCTGAACTGATCAGCAGTCATCTCGTGCATGGGAATACGCTTGATGATACCTGCGTTGTTAACCAGAATATCGATGGTACCTACTTCCTTCTCAATCTGTGCTACCATAGCATTCACAGCTTCCTCATCCGTTACATCACATACATAACCATGAGCCTTGATGCCTTTCTCAGCGTAAGCTGCCAAACCCTGGTCTACCAGTTCCTGCTTGATATCATTAAAACAAATGGTTGCACCGGCCTCAGCATATG
>JAZRJO010000219.1:0-5031 GCA_045645825.1 Acetatifactor sp.
CTTTTGTATATTCAGGAGCATTTGCGGATTTTGTCGGGGTTTTATGGGGTGCTGCGGCCAATGGACGGGGTGGTGCCTTATCGGTTGGAGATGCAGGCGAAGGCGGCCATAGGGGGATGTAAGGATCTGTATGAACTGTGGGGTGACAGGATTTATCGGGAGGTTCGGGATGAGGATGGAGTGATCATTAATCTGGCGTCCAAGGAGTATTCCCGGTGTGTGGAGAAGTATCTGACGGTTCAGGATAGGCTGATCACTTGTATTTTTGCAGAGCGGGTGAAGGGGAAATTGGTGCAGAAGAGTACCTATGCCAAGATGGCCCGTGGGGAGATGGTACGGTTTTTGGCGGAGAGAAAGGTTGAGGATCCCCGGGAGATGAAAAAGTTTGACAGGTTGGGGTTTGTGTATCGGGAGGAGTTGTCTTCGGATACGGAGTATGTGTTTGAGAGGGTGTACTAAACCGGTGCAGAGTAATGTTACGGTGGCTGGAGGCCAAAGTTAGGGGGAGTGGCCGAGATTCAGGATTAACGGTTGGATTGCAAAAACAAACAACACAATATTGCAATCAGAAGAATATAGAAAACGAAAGAGAAATATAGTGATGAAAAAAAAGAATTTGATTCCACAATTTAAAAATGTGTTCCGGGAAGGCTCCAAATACAAGGTCTTCCTGCTGTCCATCCTGATCACGGGTCTGTCTTACGGTCTGTACAAAGGCGTGCTGGATAATTTCCTGGCGGAAGTGGTCGGCATGGGGGAGATGGACCGTGGTGTGACGGAGTTTTTTAGGGAGCTGCCCGGAATTTTGTTAATTTTTATTTTGGCGGCTTTTTATATGTTGTCGGCGGAGACGTTGTATAAGGCCGGGGCGGTGATCATGTTGGTGGGAATGGCCATGCATGCGGTGTTGCCGCCTACCAAGGTCTTGGCCACGCTGGCGATCTGTATGTATTCTGTGGGAGAGCATATTCAGATTGGGATGAAGAATACCTTGTCCTTGAAATATGCCAAGCCGGGGCACGGCGGATCGGCCTTGGGGGCCCAGACTGCGGCCACGCAGATCGGTACTTTGGCGGGGTATCTGGTGATCGTGTGTGCGTTTTCCCTGATTACAAAGAATCAGCCGTACATGATTTTCTTTGGAGTGGCTGCAGTGCTGGCGGGAGTCAGTGCGGTCTGCTCTATGAGTATTACGGGGAAAAGTGAAACGGACAAGAATAAGCGGCGGTTTTATTTTCATAAGAAATATACCAAGTATTATATGTTGGAGATGTTTTATGGGGCGCGTAAGCAGGTGTTTTTGACCTTTGGACCTTATGTGTTGATCCTGTTTTATGGGGCCAATGCGGCTACCATCAGTTTGCTGTTTGCCATATCGGCCATTACTTGCTTCTTTGCTTCACCGGTAGTGGGGCGGATCATTGATAAGGTGGGGTATAAGGTGGTCATGGTGGCGGATACGCTGATTCTGGTAATCGTGTGCTTCTTTTACGGATTTGCCCACCATTTGTTCCCGAGGGATGTGGCGTTTGTGGTGTGTTGCGTCAATTATGTGCTGGATGCGGTGATCTCACTGGCATCCATGGCGTCTAATTTGTACGTGCAGGATCTTTCGGACAATGAGGAGGAAGTGAAGGCCACCATTTCTACGGGGGTGTCCATCAATCATGTGATCACGATTTTCATTGCGCTGTTTGGCGGGTGGATCTGGCAGACGCTGGGGATTGAGCTTCTGTTTATCGCTTCGGCGGTGCTGGGGTTGTGTAATAGTGCTTATGCGGCTACCATTAAGGGGAAGCGGCAAATTGAAGGTTGACAAGAGCGATTTGACTTGGTAGACTGATAAGGTGAATTGAATTTAATGAGGTGAATCATGAACAAAGAAAAGAATTTTTCCATTATGAAGTTTTTTATTAAGATCGTACAAGGTGCGCTGATCGGCCTGGGTGCGGTGTTGCCCGGTATCTCCGGCGGTGTGCTTTGTGTGGTATTTGGTATCTACAAGACGATCATGGAGTTTCTGGCGGATCCGTTCCGGAAGCTGAAGACCCATTTCCCCAAGCTTTTGCCGGTGGGAATCGGTGGTGTCATCGGTTTCCTGGGAATTGCCAATCTGTTGTCCATCGTGCTGGAGAAGTATCCGGCGCCTTCTGTGTGTCTGTTTATCGGTCTGTTCAGTGGGATGCTGCCGTCTCTGTTTAGGGAGGCAGGTGAGAAAGGGCGCAGTAAGGCATCTTACGTATCTATGGTGATCGCCATGGTGCTGGTGTTTGCGCTGTTGATCAGTTTGAAGGTGCTTTCTGTGGAGATCGCGCCCAATTTTGTGTGGTACTTATTCTGTGGAGCTTGTCTGGCCCTTTCTGTGATTGCGCCGGGTATGAGTTTTTCCACATTGCTCATGCCTCTGGGCTTGTATGAGCCTTTTGTGGCAGGGATCGGACATATGGATTTTGCTGTGCTGATACCGGGAGGGATCGGTGCACTGGCAACTGTCATTTTATTTGCCAAGGCTGTGGATTCCCTGTTTAATAACCATTATTCAGTTGCATTCCATGCCATTATCGGTGTGGTGATCGCGGCTACGATCATGATCATTCCTTTTGGAAGCTTTACGGTGTCTGTTACCAGTGCGCTGATCAATGTGTTCTTTATCTGCTTTGGTATTGTGGCGGCATTATTACTGGATAAATTTAACCAGAAGTTTGCTGTTTAAAGGCCGGTGGCTATTACTTTATAAAGAAAACGTGTAGGGAAAGGTCTGCCTATGGTGGGCCTTTTTTGTTTTAATGGGTCAGCATATTTTATGCAAAATTCAGCATACTAACGGAATAAACCAAAGCCCGCCAAAGTGGTGTAAGTACCCCACTAATCCGGCAGAATGTGAGGAAGTATGCAAAATCATTTGAAAGATCAGACAAGCCCCTACTTACTGCAGCATGCAGATAACCCTGTAAACTGGTACCCCTGGTGCGATGAGGCTTTTGCCCGTGCAAAGGCAGAAGATAAGCCGATTCTTTTGAGCATCGGTTACAGCACTTGTCACTGGTGTCATGTGATGGCCCATGAGAGTTTTGAAGATGAACAAATTGCACAAATTCTGAATCAATATTTTATCGCCATTAAGGTAGATAAGGAGGAACGGCCTGATATTGACAGTATCTATATGTCGGTGTGTCAGGCGTTTACGGGAAGCGGCGGCTGGCCTACTACGATCTTTCTGACGCCGGAGCAGAAGCCGTTTTTTGCAGGCACGTATTTCCCAAAGACGGCCAGGTATGGGCAAGTGGGGTTCGGGGAGCTGTTGCTGGCAATTCATGAGAAATGGATCACAGAGCGGCAGGAGCTTCTGGAATCAGCGGAAGAGGTCTTAACTTATTTGCAGGCTAAAACGACCATCGTCAATGGAAAAGCCGGTGACGGTGGGACAGATGGCGATGCAGGTGGTGGGACAAATGGTGGTGCAAGTGTATCGGAGAGTGCTTTGGATGAGGAATTGTTAACCACTGCCCTTGATCAATATCAGCGTATGTTTGATCACAAATATGGTGGTTTTGGGGATGCGCCTAAGTTTCCTACACCGCACAATCTGCTGTTTCTTATGAAGTATTACGAGAAGAGCAAGGATGTGTCTGCCCTGAAAATGGTGGAAAAGACTCTTCTTCAAATGTATCTTGGCGGCATGTTTGATCATATTGGCGGAGGCTTCAGCCGATATTCTACCGATCGTTTTTTTCTGGTGCCTCACTTTGAGAAAATGTTGTATGACAACGCGCTGTTGATCCTGGCCTATTGTCAGGCTTATCAGCTGACCAAGAATCATGTGTATTGTGAGGTGGCACAGAGGACCGGGGATTATATTTTGCGGGAAATGACCTCTAAGGAAGGAGGGTTTTACTGTGCCCAGGACGCAGACAGTGAGGGCGTGGAAGGAAAGTATTATTTGCTGGAAGTTTCTGAAGTCATAAAAGTACTGGGAGAGAAGGCCGGGGGAGCCTTTTGCGAACAGTTTGATATTACTGAGAAAGGAAATTTTGAAGGAAAGAACATTCCCAATCTTTTGCAGGCTGACAATATCCCCAAGAAAGATACGGATAGTCTGAAGCAACTCTATGAATATCGCAAAGGTCGGTATGCGCTGCATCTGGACGATAAGATCCTCACCTCTTGGAATGGATTGATGATAGCGGCCATGTGTCATTTATATCGTGTTACCGGAAAGAAAACTTATCTGAATGCGGCCATAGATGCCCAGAAATTCATTGATGAGAAACTTTGTGAGAAAAATGTTTTGTATGTGAGTTACAGGCAGGGGCAGCACAGCGGCAAGGGGTTTCTGGATGATTATGCTAACGAGGTTTTTTCTTTGCTGGCCTTGTATGGGGCTACTTTGGAAAAGGAATATTTGGAGCGGGCCTGTCAGTTTTGTGACAAGGCTGTTGATGATTTTTATGATGAGGAGCAGGGTGGATTTTTCCTGTATGGACAAGATAATGAGCAGTTGATCCTGCGCCCCAAGGAGACTTATGACGGCGCGGTGTTCAGCGGCAATTCCGCCATGGCGTACAATCTTGTGCGGCTTTACCTTCTGACGGGGGAGAAACAGTATGAGGACCGGGCACTGCGTCAGCTTCAGTTTATGAGTACAGAGGCAGCCCATTATCCGGCCGGTTATGCCATGTTCTTGGTGGCTCTGGCAGATTTTCTGGATCCGCCGGAGAAAATAGTGGTGGTGGGGAAGGATGGCCGGGTGCCGGAGGATTTGCCCTGCAGGGTGTCTTTGGATGCGGTTGTGCGTGTACGAGAGAATCCTACGGAAGAATATCCGCTGAAAAATGACCAGACCACCTTCTATATTTGCCGTGGGCGGGCGTGCCAGCCGCCGGTGAATGAATTGCCCGGTATCTGCTGACAATTACCGGGGGTGAGAGATTTCAAAAGATCCTTATTTGATAATAGATCCTTTATATTCACTGGGCGTCATATTAGTAAAGTGTTTAAAGCATTTAGAAAAGTACTGTGGATTGTCAAAGT
>JAZRJO010000220.1:0-3415 GCA_045645825.1 Acetatifactor sp.
GTGAATTCCAGCTTTACTTCGTCCAGTTCCAGAAGCTTCTGATACTGTTTCAAAATAGCATTCTTAGGCTCTTTCAGTATCTTTACCATCATATCCCTGTTTAAGCCCTGCAAAGTATACATAATGGGCAGACGGCCAATAAACTCGGGGATCATACCAAACTTACGGATATCCTCCACTGTCACTTTGGAAAGCAGATTCTTGTCCTTATCATATTTATCCTTCAATTCAGAGCCAAAACCGATAGAGGCAGTCTTGGTCAGACGTTCTTTGATGATCTCCTCCAAATCCGGGAACGCACCTCCGCAGATGAAGAGAATATTTCTCGTGTTCACCGTAGCCAGGGGGACCATGGCATTTTTACTGTTGGCACCTACAGGCACCTCCACCTCTGCCCCTTCTAAGAGCTTCAACATCCCTTGCTGTACACTTTCCCCACTGACATCGCGGGAGGTGGTATTTTTCTTCTTGGCGATCTTATCAATCTCATCGATAAAAATAATCCCCTGCTCCGCCTTCTCCACATCATTGTCTGCCGCTGCCAGAAGCTTGGATACCACGCTTTCAATATCATCACCGATATACCCTGCTTCCGTCAGGGAAGTGGCATCAGCGATGGCCAAAGGCACGTCCAGCAGTTTCGCCAGTGTCTTCACCAGATAAGTCTTACCACAACCGGTAGGCCCGATCATCAGCATATTGGACTTCTCAATCTCTATCTCGTCCATGGTTCCTGTTGCTACACGCTTGTAGTGGTTATAAACTGCCACGGAAATCACTTTCTTAGCATGCTCCTGCCCTACCACATATTCATCCAGACTTGCTTTGATCTTGTGTGGCGGCGGAATGTTCTTGATATTTAAAACCGGTTCTTCCGCGTTTTTCTTGTCCTCTTTTGCCTTTTTCTTCTTCAGCTTCTGCTTATTAGGGATTCCTCCGTCTCCCCTAAGATCAGCCAGATTCACAAAGCTGATATTGGGGAAACCGCCATTTCTGGCCATATCCTCCATTTCCTTTTGAATCTGGGGATTGTTCAGCATTCCCTGATAATCAAATTGGCTTACCATATCCATGGTCTTGTGCATGCAATCATCGCAGACACAAATATTGTTGGGCATCTTAAACATCTTTCCGGCCTTGCTCTCCGGGCGACGGCAGACGAAACAGACATCCTCGTACTCATCATTGTCACTCTTGCCGGCTTTGGATGTGTTGGAGGCATCCATCTTTTCTTGGAAGGTCAGCTCCTCTTCTTCCAAATCCTCATCCAAATCTAACATTTCCTCATTCAGTTCCTCATCGTTTTTATCAAATAAATCAGACATCTTTACTTAATCCTCTCTAACCTCTTGTTATCCTTAAAATCATCTAAATTCTTGCCCTTACAGGCTATTATAGTTATTATAAAGGATTATTGTAAGTTAGACAAGTGAACTTTTGTTTAGAGTGGTAAACTTTTTCTAAACAAAGTCACGGCAGCACTTTCCTATGAAGCAAAAAGAGCTGCCTTGACCATTCTTCTCAGTCAAAGCAGCTGCTAAAACCCATCTGTTTAATTATCCTTCGGTCTTTCCCCTAACTTAACGGAAAGCTCCACCTCCTGGTACTCCCCATTCTGGACTCTCTTCACTGTCACGGTCACAGTAGTCCCCGCACTGTAGTACTGCAATACATTCTGCAGATCCTGGTTAGTAGAAATCTTCTCTCCTTCAAACTTCACGATGATATCACCGTACATGAAGCCGGCTTCCTTGGCAGGAGATCCTTCCTCCACTTCCCGGACAAATACGCCCGTTGGCATATTATACATCTGGGAATAATCGCTGGGGATGGTGACCATGCCGATGCCCATGTAGCCCACCTTGCCGTCTTC
Source organism: Acetatifactor sp. (assembly GCA_045645825.1). GTDB lineage: Bacteria > Bacillota > Clostridia > Lachnospirales > Lachnospiraceae > Acetatifactor. The sequence goes on from JAZRJO010000220.1 coordinate 1,874, forward strand.
TACTTTGGCCCTGGTCTCTTTCAGCATCAGGTCTGCGATGATGGGCTTGGCTGCTGAGATGGGAATGGCGTAGCACATACCTTCTACTGCAGTAGCACCGATCTTGTTGGAGTTGATACCGATGACCTCTCCATTTACATTTAACAGAGCACCGCCGGAATTACCGGGGTTGATGGCTGCATTGGTCTGAATGAATGAATTGGTCACACCTTCTTCAATGGTCACTTCTCTGTCCAGCGCACTGACGATACCGTTGGTAACGGACTGACCGTAGCCCAATGCATTACCGATGGCTACAACCGGCTCACCCAGCTTCAAAGAAGCACTGTCCCCAAGAGTAGCGATAGCGATGGCTGTCTTAGTCTCTTCCGTCAGAGATTCCAAAGGAATAGCAATCACTGCCAGATCCATATCAGAATCAAGACCCTTGATCTGTGCCTGGGCCACAGTACCGTCTATGAAAGAAACATCCAGCTGCTCTGCATCTGCCACCACATGATGATTGGATACGATCAAAAGCTCTGTTTCGCTCTCAGCCACAATGATACCACTACCACTGGAAGCTCTCTCTTGGGCATAGCTCTGCCCAAAAAAGCTTGTGACAGTTTCTGTATAATTATTGACAATAGAAACCATGGCAGGCATCACTTCCTCTACCACGTCCGTCACATCAGAAGATACCACACGCACTTCTGTGGTGTCTGTCAATTTAATACCGGACTTGCTTTCTTCAATCGCCGTATCATCCGCTGTAAGATCCACCTGTCCGCTGATCACTTCCTGGTCGCCGCCTTTGCCGGCCCCGTCACCTGTCATATTACCGGTCAACTGTTGCACTCCAAAGAACCCCACTCCTGCAAACAACCCAAAGAAAAGTCCCATGCAGACACTCACTGCCACCTTCCCAAAGAACCGGGAACCCTTCTTCTCCTTTTGCTTCTTACCGGAACTTTTTTCACTATTCCCATTATAACTATTACTTCCATCAAACCCATTACTACTGTAAGAATAATCAGAGCCATAAGACTGATACCGATTCAATTGATTTTCATTATCCTGTCGGCCACAAGCACCTGACGTATTGTTACCGGCGCCATCACCGGAATAAATATCATTATCATACATAATTATTACCTCTTCCTTCCCGAAAAACTCTACCAAATAAGTCTTTCCTTTATCTTATAAACCCAGTATACCTTCAAAATGTGACCAAATTGTGATGAATTCATTATCTATTTGTGAAAACCATAATTAAAATATTATTTTTCTCCATTTGCAGTTCTCATTTCTACAACTTGCGACTCCCGGCCGCAGGAATTTCCACCTGTAAGTTGTGGGCTCAGACTGTGAAGAAGGGTTATGGGCGGTTATTTTGACATCTGCAAGGCTGTTAGAGTTACTTAGGGTTTGGGACAGACTGAAATTGAAGTGTTAGAACACAAAATGACAACATGTCTGAGGAGCGCCCAAGCGCGACGAGTTTTGTCATTTTGTGTTCTGCCCTTAACTTCAATTTCAGCCTGCCCCAAACCCTTAGTAACC
>JAZRJO010000221.1:0-2697 GCA_045645825.1 Acetatifactor sp.
CTTTGTGGAACGCCTGGGAAAACAGGAGTCCCCCTCCCTCCCCCGCCCCTCCCGCACGGCGTGCCTATTGCCAATCCCCCCACCGCAAAAAGAATGGAGGAATCATGGTAAAAGCAGTAGTGGGCGCTAATTGGGGAGATGAAGGGAAAGGTAAGATTACGGATATGTTGGCAGAGGAGGCGGATATTGTTATTCGGTTTCAGGGTGGTGCCAATGCCGGGCATACGATTGTGAATGATTATGGAAAGTTTGCGTTGCATACGCTGCCTTCAGGGGTGTTTTATGATCATACTATCAGTGTGATTGGGAATGGCGTGGCGTTAAATATTCCGATTTTGTGTAAGGAGATTCAGTCTCTTATTGACAGGGGTGTGCCGATGCCTAAGATTATGGTGTCAGACCGGGTGCAGATGGTGATGCCTTATCATATTTTGTTTGATCAGTATGAGGAGGAGCGTCTGGGAGGGAAGTCATTTGGTTCTACGAAATCAGGGATTGCACCTTTTTATTCCGATAAGTTTGCGAAGATTGGTTTTCAGGTAAGTGAGTTGTTTGATGAGGCTCTTTTGACGGAAAAGGTAGAGCGTATCTGTGAAATGAAGAATGTGCTTCTTGAACATTTGTATCACAAACCGGCCATTGATCCGGCAGAATTGTTAAAGACGCTCCATGGGTATCGTGACATGGTGGCGCCTTATGTGTGCGATGTATCTGCATTTCTGGATGGGGCGTTGAAAGAAGGGAAGGGGATTCTTTTGGAAGGGCAGTTGGGAACGCTGAAGGATCCGGATCATGGTATATATCCCATGGTTACTTCTTCTTCTACATTGGCTGCCTACGGTGCCATCGGTGCAGGACTGCCTCCATATGAGATCAAGCAGATCATTACGGTTTGTAAGGCTTATTCTTCCGCTGTGGGAGCCGGCGCTTTTGTGTCAGAGATCTTTGGGGATGAGGCAGAGGAACTGAGAAGGCGCGGAGGAGATGGCGGTGAGTATGGTGCTACCACGGGACGTCCCAGGCGTATGGGATGGTTTGACTGTGTGGCTTCCAAATACGGCTGCAGACTTCAGGGAACCACAGATGTGGCTTTTACGGTACTGGATGTGCTGGGGTATCTGGATGAGATTCCTGTGTGTGTGGGATATGAGATCGACGGTGAAGTTGCGACGAATTTCCCTGTGACCTGCAAATTGGAGAAAGCAAAACCTGTGCTTACCAGGTTGCCCGGTTGGAAATGTAATATCAGAGGCATTAAAAAATATGAGGAACTTCCGGAGAACTGCCGTAAGTATATTGAGTTTATTGAAGAACAGATCGGTTATCCGATTACAATGGTAAGCAACGGACCGGGCAGAAAAGATATTATTTATAGGAAAAGCAAATAATATTGACGAAGGTAAGTTATTTGAGTTAAAATTTAACCATATGATTCCCGGGAGACAGTTTATCGTGGTACAAAGCACGAAAATGACCATGTCAAGAGTAGCAGGGCATTTACTGGCCCATTTTGGGGATTACATCTTAGATTGACCGGAGGAAGCTATGATTCAGAATATCGTGTTTGATATCGGGAATGTATTGGTTGATTTTGCTCCCAAGAAATTTTTGCAAAGAAAAGGTTTTGATGAGACAACAGCAGAGCGGATCATCAAAGCTTCTGTGAAAACCCCTTTGTGGAAAGAGCTTGACAGAGGGGTATGGACAGAGGAAGAACTGATAGAGAGTTTCGTGCGAAATGACCCGGAGATCGAGCCTCAGATCCGCAGAGCATTCGCGGATTATAAGGATATCGTGTTCCCCAGGGATTATGCCATTCCTTGGATCAAAGAATTGAAATCCAAGGGTTATGGCGTCTATTATTTATCCAACTGTTTCCGGATGGTGGAAGTACAGTGTGAAGAGGCTATGGCATTTTTGCCTTATACGGATGGAGGAATCCTGTCTTATAGGGACAAGCTGGTCAAGCCGGATGAGGGCATTTATTTGCTTTTCTTGGAGCGATTTGGTCTGAAAGCGCAGGAAACGGTATTCCTGGATGATTCTTACGCAAACATTGAAGCTGCCGGGAAACTGGGAATCCATGGCATCTGGTTTAAGAACAAGGAACAGGCATTGGAAGAACTTAAGAAATTAGGCGTGGAGTGATCCACGCCTTGATTTAAGATATAAAGTTATAGACTATTCTTTGTCTTTAGTGGAAGATTTGCCGCCAAGGTCAAAGTCTGCCATAGTATGCTTCTGCGTCAGCTTGCCGTACATCCAGATGTAAACCCAGGTCAGCAGGGGAATGGTAAACGTTGCGATCAGGCTTGCACGAAAGAGCAACATAGAGTTTGCATTATCGAACAGCGCTGCGATCAGTGTGAGTAGGTACATGGCAACCAGCAGAACGATGGCGATAATGGCTACAATCTGCTTGGAAGAAGTTTTTTTCCCGGATTTGTTTTCATTAGTCTTATTCTGTGTCATAAGGTACTCCTATTGTGATCATATGTTTAGGATTTGTGTTGCTTTTACTGTAGCATACCATTTAAATAGCATACTGGCAAGTGAAATTTAAAAAAGTTTTTTGGTGTTGTATAATAATTATTTTCTGTGGCATAATACTACTATCATCGGAACCCCCTCCTTTGATCTTACGAAGGATGAAAATAATACTTAATCCTCCCCTTTAAGTATCCCGGAGTTGTGCTA
>JAZRJO010000222.1:0-2528 GCA_045645825.1 Acetatifactor sp.
ATTCTTTTCTTCATACTCCTACACCTCCCCTACAATAGATCTTTCAGCGCCTTGCTGGCCCGGTCCGCCCGGTAGCCATAGGTCTCCTTGATATAGGACACCAGCGTCTCTCCCTGCTCTTCCAGTTCAAGAGTACTCTGATCTCCGATCACTTCCCCATGACGGATCAATATGGCCCTTCCCACAAAAGCCTCCACTTCCTCGATCAAATGGGTGGAAAGAAGGATGGTCTCTTCCGGCTCCAAAATTCCCAAAAGCACCTTATAAAAGTCCTCCCGGTTAAAAATATCATTGCCCGCAAAAGGTTCATCCATCAAGATATAATCTGCCCCCTGACTAAGTGCCAGAATCACTTCAAACTGATTCTTCTGTCCTGTTGAAAAGCTCTTCAGCGCATGATTCATAGGCAGTTCAAAGAAGTCCATCAGCCCCTCAAACCGTTTCTCCCGAAATCCCGGAAAGTGCATTTTGTAAAAAGAGCGATGGCTCTCCGGTGTCAGATTGGGGAAAAAGGAATGATCGCAAGTGGCAAAAGAGATCTTCTCAATGTTACGGTGATCTATTTTTTGACCATCCAGTGTGATCTCTCCTTTATAAGAAGTAAAATTCAAAATACACTGAAACAACGTAGACTTGCCCGCACCATTTTCACCAAAAACCCCAATTACTTCCCCTCTGGGAATTTGCAGGCTCACATCTTTCAATGCGTGAATCCCACCTAACTTCGTATGATAGTATTTATTTAAATTTTTAATCTCCAGCATAATACGCCTCCTCATTCTCTTCACAGTCACGTTGATCCTAAGCAGTTACTCATAGATATAGCATGTGTTTCGCTTGCCCTGCTTTAGCAATTATCCTTCCTTGTCAGGGCAAACACTCTGCGGGAGTCACCCATAGATAAATTCCATAATAAAGCAGATACAAACTTGCATAAGTTAATGCCAGAGCAGCAATGGCCAGTACCGTTCCTGTGCCGCAAGTCATCCACAAAAAGTTTTTATTAGGCAATCTTCGCACCAGCAGGATACTCCTGCTCCCCTGATAATAATACAAATAATGCATGACTCCAACGGTCAACATAAACGCCATAAGCAATACAAAACCCATCAGATGGTTGCCCAGCACCTGGTCATAGGGCATCATCTTGGCGCCGGGACGAAGCACCTTTTGAAGGCTTTTTCCATCATAGTAAAACAAGCTGTCATATTGCTCTCTTAGTGTTCCAAAGTAAAACAGACTATACAAAAACGCCAACCCATACAAGCCTGCTATTCTGATACACTCGCCTCTCCACTCATATCCCGGTGGAAATAATTTACTAATATCCTTCATAATAGTGCACCTCCAATTTGCCGGCCACGGAAAGCAGCATAAGGTATATACTAACCACACTCACCAGAATGCTCACGATCGTAATCCACAACAAACCTATGCCTACTGCCAAAAACAATGCCTGCGTCAGCATAATATACAGCACAACACTGCAAGCATTACGATGCTTTTGCAACCCCATGTAACCGATATATGTAGTGCCCACACCCCAAGTAAGCACAAAACTCACAAGACAAAGCAAACCCGGCACGTCTGATAATGGTAAAATGGCATGCAGAAAACCATCCCTGTAAAAAGCCAAAAACAATGCCTGCGGTGCCCGTTCCACCCCCACCTGTGCCTGATAGACCCGGTGCATCCACAACACCAGGAGAATCTGCAAAGCAATCAGTGCCAGATAAACCACAATATGATAACCACAGAAAACTGCAAACACCTGCTTCTTGGAAATCCTAAGTCTGGAAAGGGAAAACTTTGTTTTACACTTACCACGCTCACTTGTGGACCAGATAAAAACAACACTGCACATCACAATAGCAGCCAGAAAGATCCACTTTGCATGGCACTGCCGCAGCACTTCATTCCATGTGAACGGCAACTGCTCTGTGGGCACACTTGAAACCGACGCACTTGACACCAACGTGTTTGATACCGGTGTGCTCCACTCCTGTCTCTCCTCTACCATATTTTGGAACACATTCTTATAATCGACCACCTGAGTCAACGCCATAATGATCAGTATTAAGAGTATCTTATAGATAGTACTTCTGACATCCAATGCCAACACGGACAAATATTTCTTCATTTACACCATCCCTCCTCATCTTCCCAGACTTGCAATGCCAGCTGTATAGCCTGCTCTTTTCCTACTCCCATCTGTTTCATCGCCTGTACCCAACTTGTCGTATCCTGCGAAAGCAAGGTCATACGAATTCCTTCTTTCTGAGACTCATCCACCTCCACACAGCTCTTCGCACCGGTTCTGGAACGGATGATCCCCTCCTCTTCCAGAAGATGATAGGCCTTCTGAATCGTATTGGGATTCACTCCCAAAAGTGCAGACAGTGCCCGGCGTGATAACATCTCATCACCATTTTGAATGATACCCGACACAATCCCTCTTTTAATATAACGGATAATCTGCATATAAATAGGACTGTCATCTTCTAATATAAAATCCTCAAAAGAAATTA
>JAZRJO010000223.1:0-5838 GCA_045645825.1 Acetatifactor sp.
AGAGAAATGAAAAAATCAGTGTCTCATTTGGGACTTTACTTTTGTGACACAATCCGCTATACTAAAAATCAGGGCAGCCGTCTCATCCCTGCCTTTTACGGAGGTATAATATGTTTCGATTATGGGCAAAAATTTTCAAGGACAATCACTTGCTTCAAGATACCGTCATTATGGATGATAGTACAGACACCAGAAAGCACAAAATTTTCCGGGCATTGGATGATGTCTGTTATCAGTTTGACCTGGGCAAACCTATCTGGCTGGATGCTACAATTGCGGAATTTAAGAGGCATGATAAGGCAAGATTTACACAGGATAATTTTATTGAGGAAATTGAATTTGATTATCTGGAGATCCAAGTGATCGAGGAAGACTGATTTTCTATTATTTATCAAAACGATACCTGCACTTTGTCGCAATCTGCGGATTACTCTGTTATGCAGAACAGATACCCCACTCCTTTTCCCAAAAACAAGCACAAATGTATATTGACAAAAGTGTTCAAAGGGTGTATTATTATACCATCCTCAACACATAGTTTTGATTACTATGTGTTGAAGCATTTATATCTTTGTTTTGGTTTCGTTTTCTACCTTATGCGCATAAGTTCAAAATACCTGCACATAATAGACTAAAATATAGACAATCCCCAAATACCGTAATTTCCCATACACCCCAATAAAGGAGGTACTTACAATGCAGATTACAATCAGAGAACCCGGAAGTGCAATTACCCATTTCATAGGAATGATGCTGGCAGTATTCGCCGCAGTACCTCTCTTGGTCAAAGCCGGTGTCACCTCCGGCTGGCAAAATATGGCCGCTATGTCCATCTTCATGACAAGTATGATCCTTCTCTACGGCGCCAGTGCCACCTACCACTCTGTGAATCTGGCCGGCACCAGGCTGAAGCTTTTTCGCAAAATCGATCACATGATGATCTTCGTCCTCATAGCCGGCACCTACACCCCTGTCTGCCTCATCATCCTTGGCGGTCAGATCGGCTACACATTACTTGCAGTAGTATGGGGCATCGCTGCTATCGGTATCCTGGTCAAGTCCATCTGGGTCACCTGTCCCAAATGGTTTTCCTCCCTAATATACATCGCCATGGGATGGGTCTGTGTCTTCGTCTTTGGCAGCCTGTGGGAATCCCTGCCCCTGGCCGGTTTCCTATGGCTTCTTTCCGGTGGCATCATCTACACCATCGGCGGAGTGATCTACGCCCTGAAACTACCCATATTCAATTCCAGACACAAAGAGTTCGGCTCCCACGAGGTCTTCCACCTCTTCTGCATGGCCGGCAGCACCTGCCACTTCCTCTTCATGTACCTCTACGTAGCCTAACCTCTCACTCCATGAGCATACCACACATTTCCCCTTAACACTTCACTTGCTCTCTATAATACTTGCATGAAACAGCCCGGGCAGTAAGCCGGAATCGGCAGGCGGCGGGTGCGCTTAGGGGGATTTTGACATCTGCAATGATGTTAGTACATCTTAGAGACATAAGGGCCTTGCAAATAAAGTGTTAAAGCCCAAAGTGCAACATGTTTGAGCGCGTAGCGGGAGTTTTGCACTTTGCGCTTTGCCCTTAACTTTATTTACAAGGTCCTCATGCCTCTTAGAAGTACTTACATCATTGCAACTGCAAAATCCCCCTAAGCGCACCCGCCTCCTGCCGATTCCGGCTTACTGCCCGGGCGTCCCTCTTTCAGGTCCCCCGCCATTGCGCCAAACCAGGGAGGTTAATCCTCATACCCATTAGGATTGTTTTTCTGCCATCTCCAGGCATCTTCACACATCTCTCTGATGCCATACTCAGCAACCCAGTCCAGCTCTTCTCTAGCCTTTGCCGGATCTGCATAACAGGTCGCAATGTCACCGGCACGACGAGGCTTGATCGCATAAGGAATCTTTACGCCGTTTGCCGCCTCGAAATTCTTTACTATATCCAGAACACTATAACCGGTTCCTGTTCCAAGATTGTAAATTTTAAGTCCTGCCTTTTCTTCAATCTTCTTCAGTGCCTTCACATGACCTCTTGCCAGATCCACTACATGAATGTAATCACGCACACCGGTTCCGTCATGGGTATCATAATCATCGCCGAATATGCCCAGCTCTTTCAATTTACCAACAGCCACTTGGGTAATATAAGGCATCAGGTTGTTGGGGATACCATTGGGGTTCTCGCCGATGGTTCCGCTCTTGTGCGCACCGATAGGGTTAAAGTAACGAAGCAGGATAATGTTCCACTCCTGATCAGCCTTCTGGATATCACTGAGCACCTGCTCCAGCATGGATTTGGTCCAGCCGTAAGGGTTGGTACACTGTCCCTTCGGGCACTCCTCGGTAATGGGAATAAATGCAGGACTGCCATATACCGTTGCACTGGAGGAGAAGATCATATTCTTCACTCCATGCTTTCTCATCACATCTACCAGTGTCAGGGTACCTGCGATGTTGTTCTCATAGTACTCCCAAGGCTTCTGTACAGACTCACCCACTGCCTTTAGACCTGCAAAATGAATGACAGCCTCCACCGCTTCTTTGGCAAAGATCTCTTCCAGTGCTTCTCTATCCAGAATATCTGCCTTGTAGAAAGGCACCTTCTTTCCTGTGATCTTCTCTACTCTCTCCAGAGATTTCTCCGAAGAATTGCTGAGATTATCCAAGACCACTACATCGTAGCCTGCTTCCTGAAGTTCTACTACTGTATGACTTCCAATAAATCCGGCACCGCCGGTTACTAAAATTTTCATGACTTGCTCTCCTTGCATGAATAATGACTACAGAACCACACCATTCTCTACCAACAAAAGTCGTGCGCTATCTACAGAATCCACACCTGTCTTATTTTTAATTGGAGCAAATTCTTTACTGCGCACTACCTCAAACGGCAGACAACTGTCAAGCTGGTGGATCATATCCAGTACCAGGCTTTCAAATTTATATCCATTGGGTGCTTCCGGCTTTACCAGCTCACCATTTTCATCCAGATAAGGAATCTTTTTCTCCACGATATGCAGCGGCAGAGAAGCCATCATCTTCTCCAAATCCTTTTCTTTAAATAAATAGTTCAAGATCACACCAAAGTTATATGCTGGATCACCATTGGCATCCTTAGCATGTATCATTTCTTCTGTCAGCTCGTAGTATTCTACGATAGAAGGTCTTCCGTCTTCCAGGCACATAACGCCTACTTTCTCATCAGGTGCACTCTTACGTACCACCTTGGATCCTACCACACAATTCTTCTGAATGGTAGCACCGATAAAGCAGGGATCCGCGATTCTCTGTAGCACATTATCCACTGCAAATACATTGATCCACTCGATGCCCTCCTGATGAACCATGTCCAGAAGTCCTGCATTTTTCAGGGAAATGAACCAGCCGCCATTACCATTGGGTGAAGTGGAAAGTTTCCCTTTCTCCTCCAGATATATTTTGCCTTCATAATCCGTGGCTGCCGCCATCTCCTGTTTGAAGAAATGAATATACTCAGCACTGTAACCAAAGAAATTATGCTCATTCAAAAATGTAACTGTTGCCTCATGATTCTTGTCACTGGTCATAACAAACAGATGAATCCAAGCACCTGCAAGTTTCACCACATCCATAAGATTATTGATCAGACATTCAAAGATGTAAAGATTTCTGGTCAAACCTACGTTGTACATGCCCTTAGGATCGTCAGAACCAAGGCGGGTACCCATACCGCCTGCCAGAAGCACTGCACCTACCTTACCACCTCTTATCGCTTCCAGACCGGTAGCTGTAAAGCTCTCCTTATTGGCTTCAATCTCACTAAGCTGCATGGCCGCCAGCGGTGTGATCACACCCTTCTGTGCCATTTCCTCCCTATGGTGGCAAGCCTCCAAAATAGACATATCTGTGGCTTCTATCTGCTCAAGCAACGCTTGCTTCTGTTCCTGTGTCAGTTCGTCATAATATTTTAACAAATGCTGCTGACCATATTTCTCAAGCTTATCCTTGACCTGTTCCAGCGTCATACTCATAGCTCAATCTCCTTCTCTTTTATCACTTCAATACCACTATTATACAAGACATTTCCAATTTCTGCAACCGCTTACGGACAAAAAGCAAAGGTGAAATGAACAACCGGCCCTGATACCAGCGGCCGGTTTCTCATTTACTGTTTATCCAACATTCTCACAGTGACTTCATATGTCTTACTCTCTCCGGGTGCAAGGAATTTCAGCATTCCCTTCTGCCTCATCACGTCACGTCCGTCAGGATAGCAGTTGCCACACTCTAAGCCCATCACGTAATCTCTATATCCCATCATCTTCCATTGGGTAAATGCATCTAACTGACTGGCATCAAATAGGATTTCCAGACCCTGGCCAAGCTTAGGTTGATAAATGGAAGCTTTTCCCTGTCCTTCAAACTTGTGATAAAAACATTCTTCTTCGTAACCCGCCTGAGGCTTGATCACCTGCAGGCAATTGTCAATATCCTTTGCCGAATGAGCATTTCTCGGCTCCACGGCATATGCCGGGATCTCTATGATACTGTCCTCGTCTAAGAGCGGATACCCCATATTCATATGATACAGAATCTCAAAGGGCTGGGTGGTGTCACCGGTATTCTGTATGGTATCTTTGATAACAAATATATTCTCCGTCAGACTAATGCGAAACTCACGGAAGAAACGAAGCTTTCTTCCAAAAATCAGCTCATCTCTTACTGTCGCCTTGATCACAAGGGCATCTTCCTCCTCATACCAATACACATGCTCTGAGGGCGTGTTGGCAATAGAGCCATGAAGCGGCAACTCTTCTCCCTCATCAATACAGGGAGACCCTACTGCCTGCAAACCACAAGTAGTTAAAAAACCTGCGGTAAAAGATTTCAACCAGTCTGCTCCCTTAGATTCATAATATGCAGGGGCTACATATCCGCATGGTGAAAAATATGACATATTGATGCCTCTGTAGCGCAGACGGGATATATCACAGGCGCGGTCTGCTGATACTGTAAGTTGCAGTCCCTTGCCGTTATTCACCATCAAAAGACGCATACCGTCTCCCTTGCCACCTACTAATCTGTGTTCTTCGATTCCATAAAGTTGAGACTCATGTCCTATGTATGGATTGTTCATTTACTCTTTCTCCTTATTTTCTGTTATACACCCATCCGGCAAAAGCCCAAATCCTCCGTACAAATTCTCTCCATTCAGCATTAGTTTCTTAATTTTACGCTGGAGAGAAGTATCTTCAGGTAACTCTTCCAAAGGTGTTTGTGCATTACAATGAAATACCCAGTGCAGGCAGGCATCCGGCCGCTTCGTTTGTTCTATAGATGCAAAACGGTTTTGAAAACGTATGATACCCGAGGTTTCAGGCAAAAGTTCCCTTAGCTTGGGGGCTATGATCCATGAGTCACAGAAGGCTCTCTCATGGGCATGTTCCGGATAGAATGTTGCAATAAACTCTTTAGCCGCCCGAAAGGTCTCATCCAGATTGGCTTCTGAGAAGACGGTATCAGAGGGAATATGAATGCTGATCATAGGCTCTCCGCCACGCTTCATAAATTCATATTCCAGAATCCCGATCCGAAACAGCAGCATGGAGGCTTGGCGATAACTCCAAATGCAAAGTTTATAATGCCAGTGGCCGCTGTACTTATGGGTCTCCTCACAAAATCTGGTAAAGGCTCCCATGGTATCAAAATAAATCTGATCCGAGATTCCCATTTCTTGAAATACTACATAATTACGTGCCGCAGCAATCAGTTGACAAGTCAAGTGGGGAATGTAGGCAGGTGCAGCATCCTCAAATAATTTTTCAAGCTTCTGCTGCGCACCGGCAC
>JAZRJO010000224.1:0-2537 GCA_045645825.1 Acetatifactor sp.
TAAAACGTCAACAACCTTGGATCCTCCGGCTTCCAGATCAAAGCTTTCCTGTGTCAGATTTCCGGATACCAGTTCTAATCCTTCCGGCACATTTATCACTGTTCTAATATTTTTAATTAATGCGTTGCCCGGATTTGTCACGGTTAAACGTACATCAACATCTTCGTCTGCCTGATAAACAGCTTTTGAAGTTTCCAAAACTGCCTCCGGCTCTCCGGGCAGTGAAATACGATATTCATCGCGATATAAACCACACTCACTTGCATTAAAGTGATTGTCACCCATAAGAGTTTTAATAGCACTATTTGCTTTTACGGTATAATCACCATTTTCAGCATCTGTAAAACCAATATCTGTTCCAACAGCATATGTCTCATTATTCTTAACTGATCCATGCTGCGCTACCAGACTATTAACACTGGCAAATGCATTCTGTGAAGTAACAACTGAAAGGTTATTTTCAACAACGCCACCTTGAGGCGTAGCTGCATTCTTATACCAATATTCATAACCCTCACCATATGTCTGACCGTATTGTGAGTGGGTTTCATAATACTCCAGATCGATCTCGAATACCTCAGGGAACTGCTGACGCCATGCTTCCTCATCGAAATTAGCATTATTAAACAGGCCTGTCAGATCGGTAACAAGCTCACCATTGGGTCCTGATGCCATATACCATGCCCAACCATGTCCACGGTCGCCATAGCTAAGGCCGCCGCCGCTTTCTTCGTTGAGTACAATATTATTGGTATATACATTATCACGTCCACCACCGATCAGAGCAGCACGTCCCGGAATATTAACAAAGAGATTCTCTGTTACAGTAACACCGGAAGCCATATCATCCAGGTAAACTGCATGATTTCCTTCACCGGGATTGGAAGGAACGTCATGAATATAATTATTCTTTACAACAGATCCTCTTACTTTATACCAGGTTCTTCCGCAGTAAATAGCACCTGCATCTGATGTTTCATAACAAACACCAAAGATCTCATTGCCTTCAATGGTCGTATAAACTCCTGAGAACTGAATCGCAAAATGAGGCGCATCATAAATTCTATTTCTTAATGCGCTGTTTCCGCATCCATAGATATCGATGGCCGGAGCATAGGTTCTCTTGGTAATCGCATAATTTTCAAAATTACAGTTGATTACCACATTATTTGCACGGGTCAGTGTATAAACGCTACCACCGGTTACTGTAATACCGCCTGCACCAATGTTGCTGATATCGCAGGAACGAACGATATTGTTGGTACCTTTAAGGTAAATAGCCTGAGTACCGAAGTTATCAAATTTACAACCTGCAATCTCTACAGAATCACAAGTATTTACATCGATGGCACGTGCATTACCATTACTAAAAGAAATATTTTCAAACTTTACATTTGCAACACTATCCAATACAACCAATGAAGCTGGCTGCATTACAAATGCCACCTTACTGGTTGCAAGGTCTTTTTCAGGATAATAGTAGAGCTTGGCGTTCTGACGGTCCAGATAGTATTCACCCGGTGAATCTACTTCACACAAGGCATTAAACAGATAAAAAGTACGTCCGCTTCCACTCACACCATAATAGCTGGGCTCAACAAATGAGATATTAAATACCGTATCACTTGTTTTTTCGATAGATGCAACTTTACATTGGTCATATGCCCAGGTCTTTGCCCAATATCCGGAAGCCCACATTTCAGTTTCCTGATTCAGTATATCGACTTTGTTGGCTAAGTATTCATCTTTTGCCCTAACAGCACCGCCAGGCTGTTGCAAAAACCATGACTTAGTATGAGCGGGCACATCAACACCCTGTTCACTGGAACAAAGGGTACAAAGTCCTTTTGCCGCAATATGATCACGGGGAACAAAGCCATTTTCCAAGGACGCAACAACTTTCAGTGTTCCGTCACCATTGGGATATCTGGATAATGTCTGTAACTCATTGTCCACAGACAATTCAAAGGGAACCACCTTAACTGTCCATCCCTGCCCATTCTTCGGGTAAGGTGCAAATTCTGTTATACCATTATTGGCGCTAATATCATATACCAACACCTTGTCTCTTACATCTGCATTAAGACGTGACAGAACACTTGCGTCTGTAACAGGCACAAACTTACTTCCGTCAACATCTAATCCACCTGTAATCACAACTTTTTCATTGTTGTAAGCCCGATAGATCACAGCACCCTCTGCAGTACCGGAATCCTGTTGGTCAAGCGTAAAAGAGGTTTCCGTATAGAGATATTCTCCACCACGTATATTTACGATCACACCTGCTGCAGGATATGTGCCGTTATTCTTCATCTCTCGTATCTTGTCTCTTGCTGCTTCCAATGTCTTAAGCGGAGCTTCCATGGTACCGGCCGCGGTATCATCACCATCTGTAGCAACAAAAATTTCCACAGCATCAGCTGCAGCATTTGACTTGAATGATGGTACTGCGGTCAACAACAACATGCTAACCATCGCAAAACACAAAATTCTTCTTACTAATTGTTTCACTGTTTTTCCTCCTGTTTACAATTTTT
>JAZRJO010000225.1:0-6765 GCA_045645825.1 Acetatifactor sp.
AGTAATGAATTGGAAGAAATGGATTGCGACAGCAATGCTGCCTGTAGTGATCATATGGCTGTCCGGTTTTAGTCAGGGAAGCATCAATTACGCACAGGAGCAGAAGACAGAAGCGGAAATGCTTGAGCTTGCTCTGGAGAAGCTTGAAAGTGCAGAAAGTATGCGGTCTAGTCTGGTGATGGACATGGATATCGAAGTGTTTCGTCTGAAAACAGGGATTGAGGCGTCCATGGACATGGTATCTTTTCGCTCTCCTATGAAAATAAAATCAGAGATCGATCTGAATATGGGGCTTCTCGGAAAGACACAGATGGAAGCTTATGCAACAGAGCAGGATGGCACTTATAAGCTGTTTGTGAAAGGGGCGGGAGGATGGAAAGCCGGAGAGGCTGCTCTTTCAGAGGTGCTCAAATTTGACGGCATGGAACTGGTAAAGGTCTGTCTGGAGCAGATAGAGGACCTTGAGCTCACAGGCATCAAGATGCTGAATGGGAAAAAGGCCTATCAATTTAGCGGAGTGGTGAAAAGTGATGGTCTTAAGAAAGTTCTGATAGACACGGGAAGTCTGCAGATCCTTTCCACATTGTTTCAGAATAGTATCTTAAAATCCCTGGGTGGATTCCTTGCCCGGGAAGAGGAAGTGGCCAAGATGATACAGTTGGCAGAAGGTATGGAGCTGACGCTTTGGATTGACGCACAGACAGGATATCCTTTGCAGTGTACCATGGATATCACGGAGATGATGTGTGATGCCTATGATCTGCTGACACCGAAGGTGACAAAAGGAAGTGGAAAATCTGAGAAGGATATTTGGTCTCAGATCGAAGTGACCAAGACGGAAATCGTGATCAAGTGCAGTCAGTTTAATACGGCAGAGGATTTCACGATTCCCAGAGCGGCGCGTAGGGCATTAAGTACGGTATCTTATAAAGAAAATAAGTAACAGCCAAAAGGTCAGCGCATCCACCCGGTGATAAGTTTCTTGCAATGAAAGCATCGTCCATGGCTTCTAATTGCTGTGCTGATGGGTAGGGAGTGTGCGCCAAAAGGCTTTTTGCAGCCTTGGCTGCATATGCTGCGCCATCGTTGCCGCCGCGATGGTAAAGGTTGGTATCCTTCACTTGGGCAATCAGGTGCAGTAAGGCCACAGCCCCTGCATCGTTGGAGTTTTGTCCTGCCTTCAGGGCTTCTTTATAGACCGGGAGGCTGATGTTTGCCACGGAAGGAAGACCGGAAGCCACTTCGCCGCGGATACCGGTTAGTCCTTGGTTATGATAAAGTGTCAGTCCGGCGGTGGCTGCGGTATCTGCAAAGTCGGATTTGACAGATTGTTCCACCATTCTTGCACACTCTGCCAGAATCGCTTCTGTCCCGGCAATGGGGCATTCGGGTGTCCAAAGCCGTCCCAGGCTTCCGCATAGGATACCAAGAGTGTATATAATGCCTTTATGAGTGTTGACGCCGCCGGTTGCTTCGTACATGGTCTTTTCAGCTATGATGCCGGCACGGCGCAGAAGAGGAAAGGTGTCTGCCGGTGAGAGGCATTCCCCCTGTTTTGCCAGAGGGCATGCCTCTTGTCCGATTTTCACACATTCTTGAAAATAAGGTTCCAGGGCTTTGGCACTTACAAGGAAAGTGGACAGAGTCATATCGGTGTGACTGCCGTTGTTGCGGCGGTCCACAAGTCCCGGTTTTGGGGTGGTGTTCACCTCGTCTATAAGGCTTTGCACTGCCAGTGCAGCAATCTGTTCCCGGTCTTTCCCGGCAAAATAGTTGCTGATAATCAAGTGAGTCGTGGCCTGAAGCTCAGATGCTGTGTGGAGACGACCGGCAGCACAGCCACGCCCGGGAGTGCCGCATACGATGCAGTCGCGAGAGAGTCCGCCCACAGTTTCCCGATCAAGCTTATTTCCATTTCTATCTAACACATCCATGTCAAATAACCGCCCCAGTGGGGTGGCATCTTCAATGTCAGTACATAGTTTCTTCAAATGCAGAGCATCCATATCTACCGCGTACATGGCCTGGCAGCCGGTGACGGAAATGTCTGTGTCGTGATAAAGAACATGTTCAACAGGTAACTGTTCATCCAGCATCCGTAGTCCTTCGTGAAAAGCACGCCGAATCAATGGAGAGACCTTCACAGGACCGGCGATGTTCATGGTGAAGGAGATGAGGGGACAGTGATATGCTGTGATAAGAGAGCGCTGTTTTAAGACCCGGTCTTCCCGGGCCTGTAAGATTTGCATTAATGTGACCTCTTTTGTGGTATGAGTTGTATGCTGACATATCTTCTGTATACTCATCTGTCCTGCCTTCCTTATTGCATCGGTCTTACATAAAGCTCTGTGCCACCAGATCAGACTGTTTCGCCTGCTGGGCATCCAATTTTTTCAGGTTTTCCTCTGCATCTTCACCCACACAGCCTACCAGCAGATAGCGGTGTTTGAAGCGGTCGTAGACAAAGTGGTGCAGCAGGTGGAAGTTTTCAATCTGCCCGGTGTGGCTTACGTGAATGCGGGGGCCGGTACAGGTGTGGAGCTTGCCGTCAATGGATACGTGGTAGTTATCCACGTAGGTGATGGGCAGGTTGCGACGAATCATGTCATTTACTTTGGCTTCCAATTCCACCAGATCAATATTAGGCTCTTTATCAGGGAAGGTGATAACAAAGCCGTGCTTTACGTCGTCGTGGCCACAGCGTTTATATTCCTCTTCCGGCATGCAGAATTCGCACAGGTCTTCGGCAGTGTGTGCCATAAGACGATAGGAAAGACCTTTGTATGCAGAGTCTTTCAGGTCTTGAGGCTCCGGTCCAAAGAGGGTGGGGCGGGCCAATACCACCTGCTGTCCTACACCGATCAGCAGATTGGCGTTAAAGCCAAGCAGAGGATAGACCAGGTCAAAATGCTCCACGATCACGCGCTTGCCGTTTTGCAGTGCTTCCACAATGGCATCGGCCAGTACGCTCATCTGGGTAAATCCATTCTCAAAACGAATGTCCACATGGTAAGTATGGGGGGCAAAATAGCCGGTCTGGGAATCCTGCTCTAAGAGAGGCAGCGGACGTACATAGACGCCGTCGTCGTCATTGGTCAGTTCCAGTCCGGGGAACATACCGCGGATCAGGGCGCTTTTGCCGGAGCCGGCCTCGCCGATAATGCCGATGAGCTTGTCAAAAGGGGATAAGTACAGCTGAGCCAGCTGCATGCCAAGGGCATACATACGCTGGTGGCCTCTGGGTGCAAAATAACTGCTTAAAATATGATTTTCCTGGCGATCTAACATATGGGATTCCTCCAAATTATTGATTTATTTTGTATTGGTTAGCAGATCGTTTGCCTGTAAGTATTCGAAAGTAGACCGGGGCACCAATGGACGGATGGCCTCCGGGTTGCCTGCATCGATGAAAGCTCGAACCATGCTGGCACTGACGGGCTCAGACGCTGGAATGGATAAGTCGCTGTTGGTGGTAAGCCGTGGTATTTCTCTCACTGCTACGCCTTTTTCCGGAAGATGTGCTTTCAATGCTTCGTTGTACCGGGCTGTAAGGGGTGATAGGGGTTCTGTGCCTACATAGCGACGTGTAATCGCAAATTTTGGCACAAAATATTTTGTAAAGATCTCAATATCTAACAGGCAGTGAACCTGTTCAGCATTGTCCCGTTCCTTCAGAAAGTAGGTGGGAAAAGTGGCCGAGGAGATCAGGTAAGGGCCGGTGGGGTACACGGTTACGTTTGGCAGATCCATGGTTCCCAGACGTACCATTTCCAGACGGTCTGAAGCAGTGAAGACACTTTGCTCCTCAGACAGAACGAATACATATAAGTGGTCGCATTCTCCGGCGGCAGTTTCGATGAGGTAACGATGTCCCTTGGTGAAAGGGTTACAATTCATGACGGCGGCGCCGATGATGGGGGTGCTTTTGGCAGTGACAGCTGGCAAGTGTGAGGGCAGGCTTTCTAAAAAGCTGCCGATGCCGTCTTTTTTATTTTCCATCAGAAGAACCTTATCTGTCCGGGCTACCGGATAGAAGAATAGGGAGGAGAATAGGTATTGATTCTCCGGTTTGGTATAAAGAAACAGGTGGCGGTGTCCTTCACGGAATGCCTCCTCACGCAAGGCAGTAAGTAGTGTAGCAGTCAGGTCTTCTCCACGATGTGCATTGTCTACGGCAATACATTTTATGATATTGGCCTGGCGGGAACCGGTGGCTATGAGTTGTGAATCCTCCCAGATCAGTACGGTTTGGGTGACGGATGGGTCGGGGGTAAGGCCGGCGTTGGTCAGGAAGGTAGACCAGGTGGTGTATTTTTCGCCTTTGGGGCGGGGGGTGATTTCTACGTACATGGAGGGGTACCTCGTGGTGTTGTTTTTTGGGGGGACGTTTAGTCGCGCTAGTGACGTTTAGCTGCCTGGCGACATTCGACTGCCCTAGTGACGTTCAGCGTGCGCCTATTCGCAAAATCGCCCCTTTGGGGCTCTCCGGTGCTTCGCAGCTGCTTTTTGCTCATAAGAAGGCGCTCCCTCAGAGAAGATATTTGGGGGAAAAATCGTGCAAGCACGATTTTTTTTCCAAGTATCTTCTCTGGCTGAACTGGTTATAGTATACATCATTTTCAAGAAATTGAAAAGAAGTAATTGCATTTTTTGTAATTGTATTATACAATATAAGTAAAAAGATACATAACAATTTTGGTATGGACAATGAAAGGAGTTGTAAATATCGTGGAAGTCAGGAAGTGTGCGTCGGCGGGGACTATGGAATCCAGTGACGTTTATGTGGAGATAGAACCCGGTACCCAAGGGATTTCGATTCAGTTGGAGTCGGTGGTTCTGCATCAGTTTGGTGAGGACATTCGCCGGGTGGTAAGGGAAGTGCTTGGTGAGTGTGGTGTGGAGAATGCTGAGGTTCGGGTGGTGGACCGAGGGGCACTGGAATGTGTGATCCGTGCCAG
Organism: Acetatifactor sp.; assembly: GCA_045645825.1. Taxonomy (GTDB): domain Bacteria; phylum Bacillota; class Clostridia; order Lachnospirales; family Lachnospiraceae; genus Acetatifactor. Next base: position 4,959 of record JAZRJO010000225.1, read on the forward strand.
AGTGGAGACTGCTGTGCTTCGAGCCGGCCGTGGAAAGGAGGAATTCTGATGCGTCGCAGTATGCTTTTTTTGCCGGGAAATAACCCGAATATGCTGATCAATGGCAACTGCCTGGGAGCAGATGCCATGATCTTTGATCTGGAGGATGCGGTGGCACCTGATCAGAAGGATGCGGCCAGGATCCTGGTGCGTAATACCATGCGTTACATGGAACTTGGCGGATGTGAAAGGATTGTCCGGATCAATTCCATTGATACCCCTTACTGGCAGGCCGATCTGGATGAGATCATGCCCCAGAAACCGGATCTGATCCTATTGCCTAAGACCGGGAGCGCCCAGGATGCACTTAAGGCAGATGCCTATATGACACTGGTGGAAGAGCGTCTTTCTATGGAGCCCGGTACAGTGGGGCTGATGCCTTTGATAGAGACGGCGCTGGGTGTGGAAAATGCATTCGCCATAGCCTCTTGTTCCAAGCGTGTGAAAGCCCTGTTTTTGGGAGCGGAGGATCTGACAGCCGACCTGCAGTGTAAGCGTACCAAAGAGGGACGAGAGATTGAGTATGCCAGAACACGTCTGGTGGTGGCAGCCCGTGCCGCAGGTGTGGAGGTATATGATACGCCCTTTACGGATGTGAACGATGATGAGGGCATACAGAAGGATGCAGCTTTGGCCAAGGGGCTGGGCTTTACCGGCAAGGCATCTATTTCTCCCAGACATGTGGAGGTCATTAATCAGGTGTTTAGTCCTACTCAGAAGGAAATCGCTTATGCTTATGAGGTTATGGATGCCATTGAGATGGCCAAGGCCCAAGGTAAAGGTGCTATTTCACTTCATGGTAAGATGATCGATGCACCGATTGTGGCCAGAGCCAGACAGACGATTGCTATGGCAGAAGCTCTGGGACTTGAAAGGGAGGTGTTGTAATGAATAAGTTAGTTGCTTCCATACGGGAGGCGGTTGCGCTTTCCGGTTTGAAGGACGGTATGACGGTGTCTTTTCATCATCATTTGCGTAACGGGGATTTCGTATTGAATATGGTGATGGAGGAGATTGCCGGGCTGGGCATTAAGGACCTGACCGTAAATGCAAGCTCTTTGTTTGACGTTCATAAGCCCCTTCTGAATCATATTGAAAATCATGTGGTCACCGGTGTGGCGGCAGATTATATTGCTTCCGGGCTTGGGCGTGCATTCTCCAGAGGCGTTCTGGAAAAACCGGTAGAATTTCGGACCCATGGCGGCCGCCCCAGAGATATTGCTCTTGGCCGGACACCAATTGATGTGGCGTTTATCGCGGCGCCTGCTTCAGATCCCATGGGTAATTGTTCCGGTAAATACGGTCCTTCCGCCTGCGGCAGTCTGGGCTATGCGTTTGCAGATGCCATGTATGCCAAAAAGGTGATCGTGATTACCGATAATCTGGTACCGTATCCCATGCAGGATTATTCCATCTCCGAGGACTATGTGGATTATGTGGTGGCGGTGGATGCCATCGGTGATCCCAAGGGAATCGTGTCCGGTACCACCCAGACCAAAGCTTCCCTGAATCCCTTTTTTCAACATGATCTCTTTTAAAAACTTGGCTGCTGCCAAAGAAGCTCCGCCGGCACCGGTCTGGAAAGAAAAACCATCCTTCAAAAGCCCGGAAGCTTCAATGACCTTTGCCGCGTGATTTGCCATCACAAGTCCTACCGGATCCCGGGTGATCTGGGTGGTACCGGACACGATGCCCTTGGGATCACCGATGGCATCCACCGCCACCACATAATCCACATAGTCCTCGGAGATGGAATAATCCTGCATGG
>JAZRJO010000226.1:0-2891 GCA_045645825.1 Acetatifactor sp.
ATGGATTCCCAAAGACCAGATGGACACCTGCCCGGCATAGTTCCGTCCAGCTCATGGGGATATAACAGAACCGGTCCGGCTTGGGGGGCGGCGTTGATTATGCTTCCGTGGTATCAATATCTTTACACCGGAGATAAGGCCATCTTGATTCAAAGCTATTGTTCAATGAAGAAGTTTTTTGCAAATGTGGAATTGATGGAGAGCGATGGAGTTATTGCGGTGGATGGGGAAGAAGCGTATGCCTTTGGTGATTGGATGCCGCCTGGAGGGAATAGTGATAGAAAATGTCCTGTGGCAATTGTAGAGACGGCAACATGGTATTTGATGGCGAAAGTTCTTGGTCAAATAGCGGAAGTCCTTGGTGATCAGGTGGATATGTGCCTCTACAGAGAGCGAGCTGAGTATATCAAGGGAAGCTTCCGAAAAGCATTTTTTACAGGGGATGATTCCCTGCTGCATGGGCGCAGTCAGACTGCTGTTGCTGCTGCGATATTCCATGACCTAATAAATGATGAAGAGGCAGAGATATTTGCCCGAGCACTACAAGAGGAAATTCACGTATGCAAGAAGCATTTTGATACGGGTTTCCAAGGATCAAAATATCTGATTCATTCTTTGGTGGATAATGATCTTGTTGATTTGGGATACGAACTGCTGACAAAAACCGATTATCCAAGTTTTGGATATATGGTAAAAAATGGTGCGACAACACTGTGGGAAGATTGGGAAGGGGAGCTATCTCAAAACCATCCTTCTTTTGGGGATATTAGTACATTCTTTTATCAGGGATTGGCGGGTATTCGAGTTAACCCGGCGTATCCCGGTTTTAAGAAATTTTATCTTAAGCCAGCTGCACCCAAAGGACTTGATTGGGTAGAGTGTTGGCACGAGTGTCCGTATGGCCGGATTGAAAGCAGGTGGCACAGAGAGAACGGGAAGCTGAGATATGAATGTTGCATTCCGGAAAATACAGAAGCGGAAGTGCACCTTTTTGATGGAAGGGTAATGCTGCTTGGATCCGGAAAGTACGAATTTGTATGCTGATTAGCAATACCATTGGGAGGAAAATACGATATGAAAAAATACGATATTGCTGCATATGTTTGGCCTGCATTTACAGGTGACGAGGAGCGGACAAGAATCTTTTGGCCGGAAGGTATCGGAGAATGGCAGTCTGTTAAAAATATGCACGAAACGCTGCCCTATAAGCCTGAGGGGTATGAATGGGACCGGAAACCTTTATGGGGGTATGTGAACGAGGCAGATCCCTATGTGATGGAAATGGAAATAGAGGCAGCGGTAGACCATGGCGTAAATGTATTCATTTACGATTGGTATTGGTATGAAAACCGGCCATTTCTTGAGGGTTGCTTAAATGATGGATTCCTTAAGGCGAAAAACCACGATAAGATGAAATTCTTCCTTATGTGGGCTAATCATGATGCAAATACAGTGTGGGATCGCCGTAACTCCCATATGAATACCACTATATGGGATGGAAAGGTCAATGAAGAACAGTTCCACACTATTGGTAAGCGGTGGATTGAAAAGTATTTTGGTCTTTCTTGTTACTACAAGATTGATGGGAAGCCTGTCTTGAGTATCTATGATGTGGCTAATTTCATTCAAGGTTTAGGTGGCGTAGAGCAGGCTCGCAAGGCGATGGATTGGCTTGATGCGGAGGCCCGAAAGGCTGGACATCCCGGTGTACATATTCAGATGGTAACATGGGGAAATCGGAATATGAATCTGTCAGGCGTGGATGGGAGCGCTATGCAAATGACACAGATGGAGGCTTTCCACACACTAAACTTTGACTCCTGCACCCACTATCAGTTTGCGCATTTTACAAAGGTCGATCGCACCTACAGCGAAATTGTGCCGGATGTTGTGAAAGAGTGGCAGAATATGACGGATACCATAGAGAAGGAATATTATCCGCATGTTTCGGTGGGTTGGGACAACAATCCGAGATATATTAAGTATCGCAAGCCGGTTATGGAAGGAAATACGCCGGAGGAATTTGAGAAGGCGCTGCGTGAAGCTAAGGCGCATGTTGATGCACATAATAAAACACCGCTTATTACGATAAATAGCTGGAATGAATGGACCGAGACGAGCTATCTTGAGCCGGATTCAGTTTATGGCTATGGTTATTTGGAAGCGATTAGAAATGTGTTCTGTGAGTGCTGAACAGGAATAATAATGAGAGCAGGTCGCATCTATCTGTGTTTCGGGATGTTCAGGTGTTATCGAGAAATATTAGCTGATAAGAAATATTGAAATGGATAGGTACAGATATACGACGCAAACATTGGAGGAAAACTGTTATTTTTTACAATTTTTGTGTGTAGAATTTGGTTAATTTGCACGGTGCAATGTGGTTGACTAATGGAAAAGCTTGTGGTATTATATAAGTAATAATTTTACTAATTATTAGCAGCTGAGGGAAAAGGAGCAAATATGAGAACAAAAGCAGCGACTACACTAATTGATCGTACAAGTCCGAAGAACAAATTGGTTCGTTCGATTCTCAGCAGATGGCAGTTGTATCTGTTGTGTCTGCCGGCGGTTTTGTACATAATCCTGTTTGCGTACAAGCCGATGTACGGTATACTGATTGCTTTTAAGGACTTTAAGATGAAGTTGGGCGTTGACGGCAGTGCGTGGTCAGATCCTTGGTACAAACAATTTGAGCGTCTTTTCAATTCCTACTGGTTCCCAATTATTCTGAAGAACACTGTAACATTGAGCTTCCTGACACTATTTTTGTCTTTCCCACTTTCTGTTGTCCTTGCGCTTTTGGTCAATGAAATCAGAAGAGGTTATGCTCGCAAAACATTTCAGATTATCTCTTACGCACCTCACTTTATTTCTACTGTTGTTGTGTG
>JAZRJO010000227.1:0-5711 GCA_045645825.1 Acetatifactor sp.
TTTTCTGTGGCATAATACTACTATCATCGGAACCCCCTCCTTTGATCTTACGAAGGATGAAAATAATACTTAATCCTCCCCTTTAAGTATCCCGGAGTTGTGCTAGTGCGTAATTCCGGGGTTTTTTATTGTCTTTAAAAATTTTTATTGTGTTTCCTCCCGTTCTGTTATATACTATTAGAGAGAGGACAAGTAGTCCGCAAGGATAGAATCAGTTTAAGACAAGGAAGGTAAGAAAATGGCTTTATTAGAACAGTGGAGAAAAGCAGCGTACGATGAGTCTGCAAATCAGTATGAGATGCAACAGAAGTGGAATGCTTATTTTGAGGTGGAGAAGAGCATATATGAGAAGCTTCTTCAGAATCCGGAGGAAGTGGTAAAGGGAACTGTCAAGGAATTGGCCCAGAAGTATGATGTGTCTGTCATGACTATGACCGGTTTCCTGGATGGCATCAATGACAGCTTGAAGGAGCCAAATCCTATTGAAGAGATGGAAGAGGATACAGAGGTGAATCTGGGCTTTGAACCGGCACTTTTGTACAAAAATATGGTGGCAGCTGACGCTGATTGGCTGTACAATCTGGAAGAGTGGAATGATATTTTCGATGAAGAGACCAGAAAGGCGCTGTATAAGGAGCAGAAGTCTTCTACCACCATTGTGAAGGAAGCAAAGGTATATCCTAATGATCCTTGCCCTTGCGGAAGTGGTAAGAAGTATAAGAAGTGCTGCGGAAAGAATTAAAAAATATAAAAACACAAAACGCACAATACACCGGGAAAAGCTGATATGCTCGTCCCGGTGCCTGTTTTATTCTTACAATTTTACTGCAAGTGCAGCATTATTTCATCTGCTCTTCCTGCTTTCTGATCATACGACGAACCATTTCACCACCGATGGAACCTGCTTCACGAGAAGTCAGATCGCCATTGTAGCCTTCCTTCAGGTTTACACCAAGTTCAGATGCAACCTCAGTTTTAAAACGATCCATAGCTGCTTTTGCTTCAGGTACTTCTACTCTATTACTTCTGTTTCCTGACATTTCATTCACCTCCAAATTTGTGATTTGTTGTTTTTCTCTTTCTATATTCAAGATAAGTGCCAGACATCCACCTATCTCGAATTCGAAAGCCTGAGACTTTTGACTGATTTAAGTGTTTGCCATTACTTATCTTGATAATAGTATAAGCATGGATTTAAAAATTATTATGGTATTTTTTTCAATCACCAGTTCAGCCAGAGACAATATATGAATGAAAATCGTGCTTGCACGAATTTGCATCCATACATTGTCTCTGAGGGAGCGCCCGCTAATGAGCAAAGGTAGTCGCGAAGCGACGGAGAGCGCCAAAGGCGCGGCTTTGCGAATGGGCGCGGCTGAACGTCACTCGCCCCATTCCTTCCTTGACTTTCCCTCAAACCTTTCGTATAATGACATTTGAATCATATAGTATCTAAAAAAAACTCCGAAAGGAACACGAATGAAATACAATAAATACACCAAAATAATAATCACAATAGTGTGCTTAATGATGATTCTCAGTATCCTATCCGGTTGTGCATCATCGCAAGCATCCACCCACCCATCTGCGGAAACTAAGGATCTGACCAGTCAGCCAGTCACCATACGAGTCGGCTCTATGAAAGGTCCCACATCTATTGGTTTACTTTTTTTAATGGAGGAAGCACAAAAAGGAGAAGCTAACGGAAGCTATGAATTTACAATAGCAGTACAGGCCGATGAGCTGCTTCCCCTGATGGCCAAAGGTGAGCTGGACATCGCTCTGCTCCCAGCCAATGTGGCAGCCATATTGTATCAGAAGATGGAGGGTCAGTTGGCAGTTATTGACATTAACACGTTAGGCGTTCTGTACATGGTGACGGGAAACAGCGGTATCACGTCGATGGAAGATTTGAAAGGCAGAACCATTTATCTCACCGGCAAAGGCACCACTCCGGATTATGTACTACGTTATCTATTGGCAGAAAATGGACTGAAAGAAGATGATTGTAAGTTAGAGTATCGATCAGAAGCTACGGAGGTAGCGGCACTACTTTCCCAAAATCCGGAAGCAGTAGGCTTGCTTCCACAGCCTTTCGTAACAGCTGCCTGTGGGCAGAATGAGGCACTTTCGGTAGTTCTTGATATGAATGAAGAATGGACGAAGCTGCAAGGGGAAGAGGGAAGTCGCATGGTTACAGGTGTGACAGTGGTCAGGAAGGATTTTCTGGAAGCCCATGAGGAGGCTGTCAGGATGTTTATGAACAAGCATCAGGAAAGCGCAAAAAAAATGAACAGCGATCCGGAAACCGGTGCAAGCCTGGCAGTGAAAGCAGGTATCATTGCCAAAGAACCTATTGCACAGAAGGCCATCCCCGCATGCAACATTACTTATATAGATGGTGAGGCTATGAAACAGGCCCTTTCCGGATATCTGTCAGTGCTTTATGAGCAGAATCCGGTGGCAGTAGGCAGTGAACTTCCGGAGGAGGATTTTTATTATGTTCCGTAAGCGCAGGCTTTTTATCTTACTGTTCTGGCTGATCCTATGGCAGTTTGCTGACTTATTATGTGATCAGTCCATACTATTCGCAGGGCCATGGGAAACTTGCGTGGCACTGGTTCGTCATCTGACAGACCCGGCGTTCTGGCAGACCGTTCTTTTATCCTGTGGACGGATTTATGCAGGATTGGCCGGGGGAATCTTGTTTGGTATCTTTTTGGCTGTGGGCAGTTATCGGTATCCGTTATTAGAAGAAATGATAAAACCCTTAATGAGCTTGATCAAGGCTGTACCGGTGGCATCTTTTGCTGTGCTTTTATTGATCTGGTGGGGCGCAGGGTATCTGTCAGCTGTCGTTAGCATGCTGGTGGTACTGCCACATGTCTATGTAAATGTGCTCCAGGGACTGAAAAGCACGGAGGTGAAAATGCTGGAGATGGCACAGGTCTTACGTATGTCTGCCTGGAATCAAAGCTTTTACATATACCGGCCGGCGGTACAGCCCTTCTGGAACAGTGCCATATCAGTGGCAGTGGGGATGGCCTGGAAATCCGGCGTGGCAGCAGAGATCATCGGATTGCCGGATGCTTCCATCGGAGAGGGATTGTACATGGCTAAAATTTATCTCCAGACAGCCGATGTATTTGCTTGGACAGCGGTGACCATCCTTTTGAGTATGCTGACAGAAAAGTTGGTCAAGTGGCTGGGGAACCTGTTTTTTAAGTGGCAGCCCCCCTGTTTTGCAAAGCACACCCAGGCTTCGATCCCAAGCATTTACGTACAAAATGTGGGAAAATCATACAATGGGTTGTCTGTGATTCAAGATTGGAGCGAAGTCTACGAACCCGGAAAGGTCTATTATTACCGCACCCCGTCCGGTAGCGGCAAGACCACAAAACTTCGCATTCTGGCGGGTCTGGAGAAGCCGGAAGAAGGAGCCATCCGGTTTGAACCGGCTTCTATAAAGAAGCCCTTCGTTTCCATGCTTTTTCAAGAAGACCGTCTCTGTGAAGATTACAGTGCAGTAAAAAATGTAGAACTGGTGACAGCCGATGCCAAGGCAGCCAGGCAGCATTTGACCCGCCTGTTGCCCAAAGAAGCCTTGGATAAGCCCTGCCGTCAGCTGAGCGGCGGCATGCGCAGACGGGTGGCCTTGGTACGTGCCATGATGACGCCTTCACAGTTATGTTTGCTGGATGAGCCTTTTACCGGCTTGGATGCTGATAGCAGACAAATGGCTGTTCAGTATATGAAAGAAGAATGCGGTGGAAGGACTATGATCATTGCGTGTCATGATGACTTGACATTTGCAAAAGACATGTGGGCAGAAAGCAAGTGATAACATGAAATGTCGCAAAAAAAACAATTGTAATCCCATCTTTGACAGTTGTAAAAAGGTAAAAACCTCACAAACAGCGTAAATACGCCGTTTGCGAGGTTTCTCTTTTTTAAAAGTATGTGGTAATATTTACTTCTTTTTAGTCTGATTCAAAATTTTTCTCATATTCTTCTGAGAAGTTATCTGATAGTCTGTTCTAAAGCCAAAAGCATCATGAAGAGCATCCGTGATATCGGTGCGGGTATATGTTGGAATATAACCTTCACCAGGTGCAATCATCATATCCATTGAGCGTATTGTTTCTATTAGTTGTTCACAGGTGTATTTTTCGTTTAGTTTCTGCTCAAGAATTCTGTATATAACAAGTGCTGTAAAACAGGTGGTGAAATGAGCTGTGATTCTGTCTTTTCTGGACAGATATACAGGTCTTGCCTTAAACTCTGTTTTCATAATTCTGAAGCATTCTTCAATTTCCCATCGTTTCTGATTTATTTTTATAATGCTTGATACATCATACTCGAGGTTAGTACAGACAGCGTAGAGTCCATCGTATTTTTCTTCGTTATCAATCTGTTCCTGATTTAATGAGGTAATAGTTTTACTGGCAACTTCGCCATCGGAAGTGCAGTGTCCCTGTTCAATGAATCGTTTTGGATCATTGGCTCTGTTTTTGGTAAGCTTTGACGGTGATTCCACGATTTTTTTTGCTCTTTCTATCTGTCGATCCCTTATGATTCGCTGGTAATTACGATATTTGAGGGAATAGGTAACGATAAGATGCTGCTCAAGGTTATTCTCATTCATCCATCTATCTTTATAAAAAATCTTGTCGTAATCCGTCTCTTCATCCAGTTCGCTTAACTTATATTTTTTGTTACTTCCGGGAAGATACCAGCCGTCATCCTCAAGGCAGAAATTCCGTAAAAATCCTTTTAATTTTTTAATAGACTGCGTTGTGACAAAACCTCTGCCTTGAATACTGTTGAACTTTCTATTAGCGGTAGATGAAAGTCCTGCATCAGTACATACAATAAAATCAGAGGTATCAAAGTCTTTAATAATCTTTTGTTCAAGTGGAGACATAGAAGGCTGTTCATTCTGGCTGCCATCAAAAAGAGAGAAGGCAAGAGGAATCCCGTCGGCATCCATAAACATACCCATCTGAATAATAGGATTAGGACGGTGCTCTTTAGAAACACCATACTTTCTGAATTCATCTTCGTCTTCGATTTCAAAGTAGTAGTTCGTGCAGTCGTAATAAAGGACTTCTTTTTTTCGATTGATTGCATTCTGAGAATTCTTATACAACTCTGCCTGAAAGAAATCATTCTCCTTAGCGACAACTTCAAGAGCTCTGTATACCTGGTGCAATTCGCATTTAGGCTGCTCAAGAAATCCCTGTGCACTTTCGAGAGAAGAAAGCTTGGATCCCGGAGCAATGATTCTTGAATAGACAAGCATGGAAAGGATGTCATTCAGATCATAATCGAATTTATATTTCTTGGAAATGGAATCACATATTTGATGAATTCCAAGAGAATAGTAGATATCCTGTAGAAAAAGATATCCGGCATTGCAAGAACGACGAATGTTTTTATCAATGAGAGCAGAGGATGAATATCGCATAATAATGTCTTGTTTATGCGATTTTTCCTCTGCTGTACGTTTGGCAGCGTAATCTTTAGCCCAGTCTAATGGGTCCATATCTCCACAAATCTTTTTTATTTCTTCATGCGTTCCGATTTTTTCAACTGTTTTTGTTGTTGTTTTATTTCCAACCCTTACCGATTTGCTTAGGTAGTAGATGATAGTGTTTTTAGATTTTGAAATGCTGACTTTCATGGCACACCTCCGATATACTTATTATACC
>JAZRJO010000228.1:0-3744 GCA_045645825.1 Acetatifactor sp.
AATCTAATATAGGAATATTGGCATATAGTGTAGGGTTCTTAATTCCTCTGTTGCCTTTTCCTTTGGTGTTTATCTGGATCTCCATATTGGTTGCATCTATCTTCATGTACTTGGATATCACTTTGGCAATATCCGTCTTGATCAGATCCATCATCTCCGGCGAGCAATTTACTCTGTCAGAGATCAACAATATTTTCAATCTGTCCCTTGCAACTTCCCGGGAGCTTTTTCTGTGAAAAAAACGTCTCATGCTAAATTTTCTCATCCCAAGCCCCTCCTATACTTTATGAAAAATACCGGTTACTTTTGTCCAGAAAGAAAAGCCTTTATCTGCGGAAAGAAAAGGTACTTCTTCTCCCTGTATCCTGCGTACCACATTGGAATAAGCCCTGCCTGCCGGACAATCATGCCCTACAAGCGGCTCACCCTGATTGGTTGCAACTACCACATTCTCATCATCCGGTATGATCCCCAGAAGAGGCACCGCCAGAATATCCACCACATCAGAAGCGGACATCATATCACCCTTACGGACCATATCTGTTCTTAAGCGGTTAATGATCAGATCCATCTGCTTGAAACCATTGGCTTCCAACAAGCCTATGATACGATCTGCATCCCTGATAGCAGAAACCTCAGGTGTCGTAACGATCAGCGCCCTGTCTGCACCGGCTATAGCATTCTGAAATCCCTGTTCGATACCTGCCGGACAATCAAGCAATATGTAATCAAACTGCTCCTTCAGATGTTCAATCACCTTCACCATCTGCCCGGGAGACACTGCACTTTTATCTCTGGTCTGGGCAGAAGGCATCAGATACAGGCCGGGATTCCTCTTATCCCGTATCAACGCCTGTTTCACTCTGCAGTTTCCTTCCACTACGTCTACAAGATTGTAGACGATTCTGTTCTCCAGACCCATGACTACATCAAGATTACGAAGTCCGATGTCGGTATCGATCAGACATACCTTTTTCCCCATTTTAGCAAGACCTGTTCCTACGTTTGCGGTAGTGGTGGTCTTACCCACTCCGCCTTTCCCTGACGTGATGACAATTACTTCGGAATTACTCATTCAATCCTCCATTTCTGCCGTAATACTACGGAACTAGATTTGTGATCAACGTCCTGCCGGGTATGTATGGCTTTGTCCTGATAAAACAGCCTACATATGCACTTTTCCCAGCAAATCTTTCGTAAGAGGGTCGTAAACGATTCTTTCGTTTTTTACATATGCTATTTTCGGTTGTATGCGGGAGCGGATAACGCCCCACTTTTTCTGCTTAATGGCAGATTTATATTTGAAATCGCCGATTTTTAATTTTTCCGGCTCCATTTCAAGCGCAACTACATAATGATCTGCATCTCCGGAAGCTCCTGCATAGGCTTCTCCATACAATCCTCCCAAAATAATGATATTTCCCCTGGAAACCACTTTACACCCTGGATGCACATCTCCCAGAATAATAATGCTTGTCTCGGATTCCAGTACTTCTTTGTTCCTTAAGTTTCCTTTGTAGAACTGACCATCAGCCCCACCGGACAATCTCTTCTCTACTTGTTTTAATGCCCGCAGATATAGTTTATCCGTCTCTTCATCCTTGCCCACGATGCATACGATATTGATATCACTGTTATCGTGTATGGCTTCCAGTATCTCAATTTCTTCCTCTCTGGTAAGACTGCGGCCCTCCAGCGACAACGCCACCTGTGCTTTTCCAAAAAAAGCTCTTGATTCGGAGAATTTGGCAGCAAGCTCTTTCAAGATCACAGAAAAGTCCATTTCTTCATTCAAAAGAATGGTCAATCCATTGTGATAACTTTTTACGATCACAGCCTCTTTCACAGTCATCACCCCTTTCTTATATTGACGTCCAGCAGCGTCCTTTCGTATTAATATTCATTTATAGACACTCCCTCGTTATCCATGTCTGCCGTGCCGGTCAGAATCTCTTCTTCGGCAGCAAGACCATAATAATATTTGATGATTTCTCTTGCCACCTGTGCGGCATAATCGGAAGAATAACCAAAAGGAATGCGGACTGCAAATGCAATCTCCGGTTCTTCGTAAGGTGCATATCCCACAAACAACGCATGGTTTGATCTTGTCTTAATCTGTTCTGCGGTACCGGTCTTACCGGCCACATTCACAGCCAGATCGCTAAAATATGTTTTCCCTTCCACTACCTTCCTCATACCAAGATGAATCGCATCCCAATACGCCTGTGGCATATTGATGGTATTACGGATATCGGGCTCATTCTCTTTCAGAATATTCCCATCAGAATCCAATATTTTATCTATCAACGTCAGATTATAACAGGTTCCGCTGTTAGCTATGGCAGTCACATATCTGGCAATTCCAACGGTGGTATAGCTTCCGCTTCCTTGTCCGATGGCAGTACGGATCGGGTCAATATCAGATACATCAGGCTTATACTCCTCCACCTCTACTCCCGACTTATCCGTAAGTCCAAACAGATCAGCATACTTAGTAAAAGATGCCAATCCGGCTGAAGCATCATAAGAACCACTTCTGGTCGCTAATTTATAACCCACTTCATAAAAGAAGTTATTACAGGAATTCTGAATGCCTCCCACTACATCTAACAGTCCATGTCCCCAGGCCTTCCAACATCTGGGACCGTTCTCTATCAAGTTAAACACACCTGTGCAATTAAGTCTGGTGGTAAGGTCAATGATCCCTTCACTCAAGGCGGCAGCTGCGGATACCATTTTAAAAGTGGATCCCGGTGCTGCTTTGTATTGTGTAGCATAATTCAGGCTGGGACTGGATTTGTCGGTCATCAGTTTGGCCCAGTACTTTGCATCAATGGTGTTGGCCAGCATATTATTATCATACCCCGGATAAGTCACCATCGCAAGTACATCGCCCGTCTTTACATCCGTGATCACAACTGCAGCATTACAGGGATCCAATGCCAGCTGTGCAGGCGTGATCTCCAGATTGTTGATGCGGTTCATCATAAACTGATAAGCAGACAATTTCCCACTGTAAAGCTTCTCCTCTTCCTCTGCCGGAAACTCTGCCGCATCCTGCTCACAGATCAGCATACAGATATCTTTTCCTGTTATCACATCATTCAAAAGCATATACTTATAAAATTTTTTCTGAAATTCCAAGTTGCCATCTATCATTGAAATGATATATTCTGTCAACTTCTGAAAGGTTTCTTCTGAATCTACATATTTTTCTTCTATTTTCAACTTACTGACATCGATCCAGCTCTGTCCGATACAGTAATACAGATATTCATTCAAGCTTATGACTTCTTCCTTGGTCCAGGCAATATAAGTATCATCCTGTGTATTTACTTTATCCGCAATAATAATGCCGTTTTTATTCAGCATTGAGACAATATTACTTTGGTAAACCTGATACTCCTTTGTAAGTTTATTGTATGGTGTCTTTGTTTCATAAAGCTCCCGACGGATTCTTTCATATACAGACTCCTTGTACTTTTGATATTTCCTAAAAACCTCCACTTCCTTCTCACCGGCATCCGATGATTCAAAATGGCTGATATCTACGATACTGTTGTTGATCACCGCATAATAGACATCATAAATGGGAATTTTAATGTCCTTATTACTGGATTCGGCTGTAATCTTGTATTCTTTGGCATTGATGATCTTATCTGACACAATACCGGCCATCCCCTGCTCCAGAATCTGGTATGCGGCCATCTGCAGCTCCGCATCCAGGGTCAAAATCACATCTTC